>JADHOF010000024.1 GCA_016779125.1 Verrucomicrobiia bacterium
AAACGAATTACCCGCCGTGGCAACGCAATCAAAGTCAGGAAGCTTTTCAAACCTACCTTGGAAGACCTCTACGTTAGGGGAATCTCGGACTGCCCATCGCAACTCTTTGGCGCCTTCATGTTCGGGCGAGGCAACGATGAATCGCTTTATCATATTTTCGGTAAGCAAAGGTCAGGGGCGGGAGCCAGCCGCCGATGACGTTCGTTTTTTCATGAGCGAATCGGCTGGCTCCCGTTCGCTGCACCGTCGTGTTCGCTGTTGCCGTCTCGATAGCACGTGAATGAGACCGTGCCCCCCAGAGCGACAATCCGTTTGATCGTCTCCGGGTGGAGTGCGACCTGAAAATCTTTAGGGTCCGTCAACAAATTGCGACACAAATGAATGAAGATCTTGAGTGACCCCAATACAGGAGGTTCTTCGAGGTTTGCAGGGGATTGCGGGGTGTCAATCCATCGGAACACTTCCATGATCCGGAGAAACGGAATCGCCGCGCCAGCGTCTTGGAGTGCGGTCTCGCAGACCGCCTTGAAGGGCGCTCTTGAACCGGAATAGCAAGGTGTCCCTTCCTCCCGCGCCGTGACCCTCGCATCAAAAGGTGCCCCGAATTCTCCTATTCTAGGACCGATCCCGTTCCGCATGCCGGGTGGTGTGGGAACGGGGAGTTAATGACTCCCGGTGACCCGATTATCCGGCGGTATGGGTCACGTCGCATTCAGCATGGCGGATAGATTGTGAATTGTCGTGTAGTTGCGAGCAGTCGTCGCCACGCCGAGTTTGCGTTCAGTGGCGGCAGCGAGTTTGGACCGCCCGAAACCGTCCGGGGCGTGCAGGTAAAAGACGGAGTCAATCAGTTGGAAGCGTTCAGAAGTGGTCGCAAGTTCGGAGATCCCGTCGAGGTCCGGTGATGCAGGCGTAGCATTCAGAAAGAAGAAGTGTAGCGTCTTCGGTTCAGATACGACGTTGGGGAACGGGTTGTTGGTGACGGCAGATCGGAAGTCGGCAGCCGATAGCAGCAATACGTGCGGTCGAAAACCGAAATGCGTTTCGATTGCAGTGCCGATCTTTGCGGTGAGGCTTTGATTTGACCTCAGGTTGGATGCAAAGACAACGTTTCCGCTCTGGATGTAGGTGCGGACGGAACGACACCCCGCAGACTGAAGCGTGTTGGCAAGGTCGGTCATCGGCATCTTGTTTCGGCTGCCGACGTTGATGCCGCGAAGAAGAGCGATCCAGGTTTGCATCTGTTGCTAGCGTGGGAGGATTTCAGTCGGATAACGCTTCGGATCAAGTGACGGCGAGCGTGAGACGTTGCTGACCCGACGGATAGCCTTCGAGCCGTTGCCTGCATCCGTTTTGTTCGCAGGTATGCTCGATCAAACCTCGGCTCAGCTGGCCTTCCAGAAGTGAATAGTGCCGACAAGGAACAGCAGAGGGAGTATTGCCATGCCCACATAGCTGGCGACCGATCGATCGTCTCCTAGAATGAGGATTCCTATGGACGATGCGATAAATAGAATGCCGCAGACTAGTGCATCGATCTTCGGTTTTTCTTCAGTGATGTCTCGTTCCTCATCGCGCTTTGAATACGCGCGTTTCCGGCTCGTGGCAACGTCTTGTTGGGGAGCACCTCGTTCAATTCTGGTTCTTTGATAATCCAGTGGGTCGGCAGAAATTTGGATAAGTAGAACGTGAGTCGTATTTGGGACGGCGCACTCCATTACGCTGCCGGGACGAGCGCGCTCCTTCCGCTCGCGGAGGTCTTCCTGTTGATGGAGGTGCGTTATCCACGGCAACTGTGGAAGAACCGTCTTGTGCGACTTGATCGTTTTGTGGGATGGCGGGAGACGGTGGTCTCTGGCTTACTTCGGCGCATGCGTGTTCTTTTATCGTTGTTGTTTGCCTCGATGTTGCCGGTGGGAAAGGCGTGCGCCGGGACGGGGATTTTTGAGCGGACGAATCTGGTGGCCTGGTGCGTGGTGCCTTTTGACGGCAAGAAGCGGGGTCCGGCGGAGCGGGCGTCGATGTTGGCGCGGATCGGGTTGACGCGGTGCGCGTATGATTGGCGGCAGGAGCATGTCGGTGAGTTCGAGGAGGAGATTCTCCAATACAAGAAGCATGGCATCGAATACTTCGCCTTCTGGGGTGGGCATCCGGAGGCGTTCAAATTGTTCGCGAAACACGGCATGCGGCCGCAGATCTGGCGCACCTTGATTTCTCCGAAGGCGGACACGCAGGAGGCGCGGGTGAAGCTGGCTGCGGAGAGTCTGCTGGGACTGGTGGAGGAGACGCGGAAGCTGGGCAGCCGGCTGGGTCTCTACAACCACGGCGGCTGGGGCGGCGAACCGGAAAATCTGGTCGCGGTCTGCGAGTATCTTCATCGGCATCACGACGCGAAACACGTGGGCATCGTTTACAACCTTCATCATGGCCACGATCACATTGACGACTTCGCGGAGGTGCTCGCGCGGATGCGGCCGCACCTCCTGTGTTTCAACCTGAACGGAATGAACGCGGGCGCGGAGCCAAAGATCCTGCAATTGGGCCAGGGCCGGTTCGAATTGCGGATGCTCAGGACTTTGCGCGACTCCGGCTACTCGGGTCCCGTCGGCATTCTCGGTCACACGCAGGATGACGTGGAGGAACGCCTGCTGGACAATCTGGACGGTCTCGACTGGTTGCTGCCGCAGCTCGATGGAAAACCGGCCGGAGCCAAGCCGATTCCGCGCACCGCGCAAGAGCCATTGAAGAAGAGCGCCCAGGTCGGGGCGGACGGCGGTCTCTTGCTTGAGGGACGGCCCGAGTACCGCTCCCGTCCGTTCACTGTCGAATGTCGGGCTCGCCTGGATTCAAAGCGCGGCTTCAACATATTGGTTGCGAGCGACACGAAGGCGTCGGCCGAGCATTGGGAACTTTACAGCTATCGCGGCAGCGGCGTTTTGAGCCTTTACCAAGCGGGACGGGGTGGGGAGTTCCGGAGCGCGGTCGATGTCTGCGACGGCGAGTCACACGTTCTCGGGGCGATTGTCGAGCCGGGGCGCGTGCGACTCTTCGTCGATGGAAAACAGGTGCTCGATCGACCCGCTTCGGCAATTCAAGGGACGCCACTGCCGGGCGGATTCGCGATCGGCCGGCTCGTCGAGGGGCGACTTGGCTGCGATGGCGAGGTGAGCGAGGTACGCTTGTCCCAAGGGGTACGGGAGATGGCGGTTGCTCCCGACAAACCCTTTGAAAAAGACGCGATGACCCTCGGGCTGTGGCGCTTGTCGCAGCTTCCCAGGCAGCACGAAAGCGAAGGCTTGAACCGCGTGGAAGACGCCGCCGCTCGGGCCGCGTTGCCTGAGTTTCGGCAGACACCCGCCGCCGCGCCTTCGGAGCTCACGCCGGCGAATGGATCCCGCCTGGGCTCGGCGGACAACTGGACGCGGTCCCATGGCGGTGACGAATGCCTGCGCTATTCGACGCTGGACCAGATCAACCGCGACAATGTGAAGGGGCTGGAGATGGCGTGGAGCTATCATTCACGGGACGGGCGCGGAAACATCCAGTGCAATCCAATCGTCGTCGACGGCGTGCTTTATGCTCCGACGGTGGGGGATTATCTGGTTGCCGTCGACGCGGCGACCGGGCGCGAGATCTGGCGATTCAAGCCGGACAAGCGACCCGCCTTTCGCGGCATCACCCATTGGCCCGGCGGGTATGGTGCCGCCGCCCGGCTCTTCTTTGCCACCGAGAATCGTTCCCTTTACGCCCTTGATCCGAAAACGGGCAGACCGGATCCAAGCTTTGGCGAAGCGGGCGTCGTCAAGCTGCCCGAGGGCGCGCGGGTGGCTCCGGTGATCTTCGAGCGCACGTTGGTGATCGCGGGTTATCTGAAGGACGTTCACGCGTTTGATGTGGTGACGGGGAAACCGAGCTGGACTTTTCACACCGTGCCGCACCCGGGAGAGTTCGGGCATGAAACGTGGGAGCGAAGCAGCGCCAACGCGGCGAATTGCTGGGGTGGCATGGCGCTCGATCCGAAGCGGGGCATCGCCTACATCACGACCGGTTCGCCCAAGCCGAACTTCCTCGGCATGGAACATCACGGGGACAATCTTTTCGCGAATTGTGTCGTCGCCATCGACGCGCGGAACGGGGAGCGGCTCTGGCATTTTCAGGAAATTCCGCACGACATCTGGGATCTCGATATTCCCGCGCCGCCCATCCTCACGACGATCACGCGGGGCGGCAGGCGGATCGATGTCGTGGCCGCCGTGAGCAAGACGGGAAACACGCTGCTGCTGGATCGCGTGAGCGGCAAAGCGGTTTTTCCCATGCGCTGGCGTCGCGCCCCGGTCTCCGAAGTGCCGGGCGAAGTCACCGCGCCCTACCAGCTGGATCTCGAGCTGCCGGAGCCGTTTTCCCGTCAGGAATTCACCCGCGAGGATCTTCCGACGTGGAAGGAAGACGTGTTTGAATGGGCGACGAACCATCTGGCCAGCGCGCGATCGGGTCGTTTCCTGCCGATCAGCGACCGCAAGGTCACGGTGTTCTTCGGTGTGCATGGCGGCGCTGAATGGACCGGTGCCTGCGCCGATCCGCGAAACGGGCGCCTCTACGTCAGCGCCAATGAAATCCCGTGGCTGATGTCGCTCGTGAATTGGAACGAGCCGGAGCGTGATCCAAAAGCGCCGCCCACGCGCGGCCAGGTCGTTTTCAACGCAGCCTGCGCGCAATGCCACGGTACGAATCGACTCGGTGTCGGCGTCGCGCCACCGCTGCTGGGTTTGAACCGGCGACTTCAGGACGCGGACGTGATCAGCCTGCTCAAGACGGGGCGCGGGTTGATGCCGGTCGCGCCGGAAATGAGCGATGGCGACCTGCAGGCGTTGTTGGACTTCCTGTTCGTGCGCGACGTCGCCGCTGATCCGGCGGCCAAGGTGGACACGAGCCGGCCCCGCTACACGCAAAACAAATGGAGCCGCTTTTTTGATCCGGAAGGGTATCCCGGCTGCAATCCGCCGTGGGGCACGCTGAACTGCATCGATCTGAACAGCGGCCGGATTCTTTGGAAAACACCGCTGGGAGAATACGACGAACTCACCAAACGCGGCGTGCCCAAGACGGGCACGGAGAATTTTGGCGGCGCCATCACCACTGCGGGCGGACTGGTTTTTTGCGCCGGCACACGCGACGAAAAGATTCGCGCATTTGACTCCGACTCGGGCGAGGAACTTTGGTCCGCCAAACTCCCTTGGGGCGGTTACGCCCCGCCGCTGACCTATTCCGTCCGTGGACGTCAGTATGTCGTCATTCCCGCCACGGGAGGCGGCAAGCTGGGCGGGCCGACGGGCGACGCCTACGTGGCCTTCGCCCTGCCGCCTGCCGGCGAGTGAGCATCGTAAATCGACGCGAAAGACCGCCCGCAGACTTTTCTGCGGGCGGCCGTTCAAACCCACGCCGGCCGGAGAACAGACTCAGAAGTTGAAATCAACCTGCGCCCAAAACTTGTCGCGATCCGGTCGTGCCGCAGTGCTGCTGTTGAACCACGCATAGCGGGCCAGCACGGAGAAGTTGCTGTTGAGTTTCTTGGTGAGCGTCACATTGAGTTCCTCGCCCAGATCGGAGCCGCCGATGTCGGCCGAGTAGTGGTGATAGGTCACGTTCAAGGGCATTCCGAAGGGGAGTTTGACCGTGCCCGACAGGTAGGCGTCCCGCAGGCCCGTGCCGGGGGTGGCCAAGAGGAAGGCGTCCGCCCAGCCGTTCCATTTGGCGAGGGTCGCGAGCGGTGTGTAAAAGCCGACGTTGTTGTCCGTGCCCAACACCTCGTAACCGGCCTCCAGGCTGAACTGTTTGAATGCTCCGCCCAGGGTCAGGTGATAGTACTCGGCCTGGTAGTTCAGCGCGCTCTCGCGGCCTTCGCTCTGGATGGCGGCTTCGGCGAGATAGGAGAGCTTGAAGTCATCGCTCAGAGGACGCGATCCAGTCAGGGACACCCCGTAGGTGTGCGAGGACTGGTTCCTCACCGCCACGGGCCCGTTGGGAAACTCGATCAGGTAGGCGTAGGCGGTCAGTTTTCCGATCGGCAGTCCGGTGTAGGAAAGATTGATCGCGTGGGTGTCGGTGTCGCGGTTCGAGCTGTCGATACGCTTGACGTTGAACAGGTAGGAGTAGTTGACCGTGAGGTTCTCCACCGACTTGTTGACCAGTGAAACGGCATCGAAGGTCTGCTCGGCCTGCCGCCAGCCGACGTTGCCGAGGAAGCGCGCGCCGTCGTGAATGATGCGTTGGCGTCCGGCCTTTAACGTGGTGTCCCAGTTTGAATATCCGACCCACGCGCGGTTGATCTCGGTCAGTTCCGGATCGGCCACGACCGTGTGCCCGATGTTGTTCCCCTGCGTGTCGTTGTAGTTCACCCTGGGGCCGATGACCCTGGTGTTTTCACCCTCGATCATCGCCTGGAACCCGTTCACGGGCGCCGTGGTGAAGCCAAAGCGGGTGCGGACCGTGAACGCGTCGGCCGCCTTCAATCCGACCTGGTCGGCGTGTTCGTAGCGGAGGCGGGCGTTCAGGCTGAATTTGCCGTCCGTGAGCGCCTTCGGGAGAGTCTCGCCGAAGGTCTTCGAAAGCCACGCCGGCGTGGATGGGGAATCCATGCTGGAAGCCTGGCCGTAGAGGGAGGAAACGGCGGCCATCACAACAGTGCCGGCAGCCAGGGTTTTGGTGTTCATAACTTTCATCTGTTCGTTTTCTAGGTCGTTTTACTTTCAGTTGATGTGGTTCAGCATTGCGGATGCCTGATCGATGCCGCCGATCATTCCCTGGCGGACAGCCGATATATTCTGTTCTTCCTCGAGGGCGGGGGGATCGTCCCGCGGGGCTTCCGGATCGGGTTTTGGTGTCCGGATATGGGCGCGTTCTTCGAGGAAGGTGATGAGGTGCTCGCGCAGACGGTAGTAGTCGGGATGTTCCATCACCGCCTCCCGGTTTCTGGGTCGTGGAAACTCCACCTCCAGTATTTCGCCCACCTCGGCTTCGGGTCCGTTGGTCATGCAGACAATCCGGTCCGAAAGAAAAAGCGCCTCGTCGACATCGTGCGTCACCATGAGGGCGGTCTTCTGATCCTTGCTCCAGAGATCGAGGAGCACCTGCTGCAGCTCGAAGCGCGTGAGTGAATCCAGCATGCCGAAGGGTTCATCGAGCAGCAGCATCTTGGGGGAAAGCGCGAAGGCTCTCGCGATCCCGACCCGCTGGCGCATGCCCTGGGAAAGCTCGCCGGGCTTCTTGTTGAGTGAGGAGCCGAGCCCGACGACGTTCAGATAGTATTCCGCGATCTGCCGGCGCTCCTCGCGGGAGGCGGTGTAGAAAACCTGGTTCACACCGAGCAGGACATTGTCGAGCGCGGACATCCAGGGCAGGAGACTGGGGGATTGGAATACGATCCCGCGATCCGGTCCGGGACCATCCAATTCCTTGCCGCCGAGGAAAATTCCCCCGCTGGTCACGTCATTCAGTCCCGCCACCATCGAGAGCACGGTGGATTTTCCGCAGCCCGAATGGCCGATGAGGCTGACGAATTCGCCTTTCCTGATCTTGAGCTCGAAGTCCTTCACGATCACCGCCGGACCTTTGGCGGTGGGATAGATCTTGGTGAGCTGCGAGGTCACCAGCTGATAGTCCGGAAGCGTGCTCATGCCATCACCTCCTCCTCTTTGTCCGCCGCCATCGCCTTCAGTTGGGCTTCGCGTTCAGCGGCGGCGCGCTCCAGATCGGCTCGACGGAGGGGAGGCCGTTTCGGATGCCAGAAACGGGGAGGCAGTGTCAGGTCTTCAGGCAGTACGTCGGGCAGCGTCACCTGCTGATCGGAGGCATTGTCCAGGGAATCCTTGTGGGAGTGCAGAAGGAAACGGATCACCTCCCTGCGGATCTGTTGAAACATCGGCTCATGGTTGATCGCTTTTCGGTCGCGGGGACGCGGGATGTCCACCGTCAGCGCGGGTCCCAGTTTCGCCTGAGGCCCGGCGCTCAAGGGGATGATGCGATCGGCCATGAGGATGCCTTCGTCCACGTCGTTGGTGATCAGCACCATCGTCTTGCGGTCCGCCTCCCATATCTTGATGATTTCCTCCTGGAGGGTCGCACGGGTGAGCGCGTCGAGGGCTCCGAGCGGCTCGTCGAGCAGCAGCACGTTGGGTTCCATCGCGAGTGATCTTGCCAACGAGGTTCGTTGACGCATGCCGCCGGAGAGTTCCGACGGATACTTGTCCCTCGCGGGTTCGAGATTGACCATGCGGATGTACTTCATGACATGCGCCTCGCGGTCTTTCCGGTTGAGTCCTGAAAACAGTTGATCCACAGCGAGGGCGACGTTTCCGAAGACGGTCAACCAGGGGAGGAGTGAATAGTTTTGAAACACGACCGCGCGCTCAGGTCCGGCCTCGCGAACGGGAGAGCCCTTGAAGGTCACCGTGCCGGAATCCGGCTGGATCAGGCCGGCGATCAGGTTGATCAGCGTGGTCTTGCCGCTGCCCGAGTAGCCGACGATCGACACGAATTCGCCCTGCTGGATGGTCAGGTTGATTCCGGCGAGAATCTCAGCCCGGTCGGGTCCGGCCTCGCCGTAGCCTTTGGCGACGTCTTTGATTTCCAGTAGTGCCATGATGGTTCCTCCGTCTCTCAGATCGCCTCGTTTTCGCCGAAGCTCACGAACTGCTGCAGGCTCAGCATCACGGTATCCAAGGCGAAGCCGATGATGCCGATCGTGAAGACCGCGACCATGATCATCGACAGGGTTTCGCTGCTGCCGTTTTGAAACATGTCCCACACGAATTTTCCGAGCCCGGGGTTCTGGGCCAACATCTCGGCGGCGATCAGCACCATCCAACCGACCCCAAGCGACAGGCGCAGACCGGTGAACACGAGTGGAAGGGCGGCGGGGAGCACCACCTTGAAGATCTTTTTGAACCAGTTCAGTTTCAGCACCTTGGCCACATTCAGGAAGTCCTTGTCCGTCGAGGCGACGCCCACGGCGGTGTTGACCAGGGTGGGCCAGAGTGAGCACAGCGCCACGGTGATCGCCGAGTTGATGAAGCTCAGCTCGAACATCGGATCGTCGGGTGTGTAGAGGGCGCCCACCACGATCATGACGATGGGCAGCCATGCCAGCGGGGAGACGGGTTTGAAGATCTGGATCAGCGGATTGAAGGCGTTGTTGATGTTCTTGTTCAATCCGCAGACCACGCCGAGCGGGATGGCGATCAGCGAGGCGATCAGGAATCCCGCGAAGACCGTCTTCAGGCTGGTTCCGATCTGCTGCACGTAGGTCTCCTTCCCCGGGTAGGGGTTGTCCGCGAAACTCTTGTTCAGCATTTTTACCTTCGTCTTGTTGCGATATTTGGTGCCCGCAGCCTCGGCTTCCTCGATCGCTGTGAACCATGCGTCGAGCTTCGGGCGAAGACTCACCGACGCGGCGTCGATCGAGTCGAGCACCCGCATGGTTCCGGAGGGCACGGAATCGATCCTGGCAAGGGCCTGCCGTGTCGCGAGTGTCGTGATTTCCTGGCGGCGGATCAGCAGGGCGGCCTTCTCCGCCGCGAGTCGCTTGCTTTCGGCGTGCCGCGCCGCCTTCTTGCGGGCGGCGATCTCTTTTGAGTCCGACTTCAAAACGTCGTAATCCGTGCTCATCCGGAAGGTCTCGTCCGCTTTGCGGAAGGCGATCTCCATCGGCAGCAGGCGATCGATCACCACCGACGCGAACGCCTTTGATGGCTCGAACTCGAACGATTCGGCGGTTTCCCGGGCCGACTGCCCGTCGCGGCTGATCGAAATCTTGTTCGACACATCGAGCAGTTCATTGACTTCGCCGAAAACGAGGGCCGCCGCGGCGAGGGCTTTCGCGTTCTCGGCGGGATCTCCAAAATCGGGCGCGCCGCCGGGCAGGTCTTTCAGTGTTTCAGAATACTTGTCGGAGTAGTCGACCCGCTTCTCCCGAAGCCTGCGGACGTGGTCGGCTTCCTTGATCTCCTCCAAGCGGCTTTCGTTCCGCAGACTCCCCCACGCGGAGAGAACCTGGCGAGGTCCGGGCACGGTTCCGAACTTGGTCACGATGAGCGAGGACGACGTGTTCCAAAGATAGAGGAAGGCGAGGATTGCGAAGATCGGAATGCAGACCCCGGAAAAGATCGCGCGAATCTGGGCGGACGGATTTTCGCCCTTGGCGAGAAGGATGAAGGGCACCACCCAGCCCATGCGGATGGTCTTCAGAAATTTGATCAGCTTGTTGAATGTCTCAATGCTCATGGACTTTTGAAGTCGGTGTCGGCGAAGGCGGCGGGAGGCGTGAACCGCGCCTCCCGCCGTTCTGGACTGCGCGAGCTGCGTTACATTTTCGAGAGGCGGGAATCGTCCTTGATGCCGAGCTTGAACGAATTGATGTAGTCGATCGGCTTGCGTCCGTCATAGGTGTTGCCGTCGATGAATTCGGAGGTGACCGGTCGGTAGCCGTCGGTGTCCATGGCGGGAAATTCCGATGCGGAGAGGTGTTTCTCCTCCACCAGATGAGCGGCGGCCTTCCGGTAGATGTCGGGACGGTAGATTTCCTTGGCCGTGTCGGCATACCAGGAGGCGGGCATCGATCCGGGGATCTGACCCCATCGGCGCATCTGGGTCAGGAACCAGACGCAGTCGCTGTACCAGGGGTAGCTGGCGTGATATTTGAAGAAGACGTTGAAGTCGGGCATGGGTCGCTTGTCCGTCTTCTGGAAGTAGAAGAACCCGGTCATGCTGTTGCGGATGACCTCGTAGTCCGCGCCCACGTATTCGGAGTTCGACAGGATGCGTGCGGCCTCCTCGCGGTTGACGAGCCGACCGCGGCTGTCCGTTTCATCCAGCCACTTGCCGGCCCGGATCAACGCCTTGGTGATTGCGATCGCGGTCTTTGGATTTTTGTCGGCCCAATCCTTCAAGAGGCCGAAGACCTTTTCGGGATTGTTCTTCCAGATATCGTAATTCGTCGTCACCGGCACACCGATGCCGCGGATCACGGCCTGCTGGTTCCAGGGTTCGCCCACGCAATAACCCTCGATCGTTTTCGCCTCCAGGGTCGCGGGCATTTGAGGCGGTGGCGTCACGGAAAGAATGACGTCCGCGTCCGTGGTGCCGGTGGCGTCGATCGCGCCCGATTTCCGGTCCAGATAGAAGCCGGGGCTGATGCCTGAAGCGGCGAGCCAGTAACGGATCTCGTAGTTGTGGGTCGACACCGGAAACACCATTCCCATCCGCATCGGATCGCCGGCGGCTTTCTTTGAGGCGACGATCGGCACGAGCGAATCGGCCGAGATCGGATGCTTCGGAGTCGGCGAGCGCAAGGCGGGATCGTTGGCCTGCATCTTCTTCCACAGATCGTTCGCGACCGTGATGCCGTTGCCGTTGTAGTCCAGACTGTAGGGCGTGATGATGTGGGCCTTCGTTCCGAAGCCGATGGTCGCGCCGATCGGTTGCCCGGCGAGCATGTGGGCGCCGTCCAATTCACCGCTGATCACGCGGTCCAGGAGGATTTTCCAGTTGGCCTGCGCTTCGAGCTTCACGTCGAGGCCTTCGTCCTCGAAGAAGAGTTTTTCCTTGGCGATGACCAGGGGGGCGCAGTCGGTCAGTTTGATGAATCCGAAAGTCAGCTCGTCCTTTTCAACGTCGAGAAGCTCGGACCGGCCGACGGATGTCATTGCGAGGATGCCCGCCAACAGGGCGAGTCCTTTGCCGGAAACAGGTCGACAGATGTTCAGTGGGTTCGTTTTCAATTTCATGGCGGTCGTGTTCGTTTTCAGTCGCACGTCGAAAAGATGCATTCCCGACGCATGTTCCGAGCGGTAGCGAGCGCGATGCCAGACGCCGTGATTTCATCTCCCCAAGAAATGCGGTCCGTCATGAAAACGAATCATGGTTCCAACAAGATCCCGATCCGGATTGGCCGGTGCGCGCGTGCCGGCTTTCCAAATTTCCGCATGCGGACGGGCAAACGCGGCGCGGCCGAACACGTGTGATCAATGGATCAACGGCGCGCCATGAACAGAAGCGTTGGAGGGAGGCGATTCCGTCGCCGTGACTGAAGATATTTTGCCACGCTGAATCATTTCACAGCGCGGCGTCTGAACAGATTCGCGGGCGGGCTAGGCGAAAAGTTCTCGCACGACGTGGCCGTGCACGTCGGTCAGTCGAAAGTCCCGGCCCGCGTGCCGGTAGGTGAGCTTCTCGTGATCCATGCCGAGCAGGTGCAGCAGCGTCGCGTGCCAGTCGTGCATGTGCACCTTGTTCTGGATCGCGTGATGCCCGTACTCGTCGGTCTCGCCGTAGCTGAATCCCGACTTCACCCCGCCGCCCGCGAGAAAGAACGTGAAGCCGTAGGGATTGTGATCGCGCCCCGTGCCGTTGCTTTGCGCGTAGGGGGTGCGACCGAACTCGCCACCCCACCAGACCAAGGTGTCCTCCAGGAGGCCGCGTTGTTTCAGGTCCGCCAGCAGGCCCGCGACCGGCTTGTCCGTGGCATAGGCGTGTTCCGCGTGTTTCGGCAGGTTGGAGTGCTGATCCCAGCGCGGGTTGTTGGTGTTGTCGCCGTAGTTGACCTGGATGAAACGCACGCCGGATTCCGCCAGGCGACGCGCCATGAGACATTGGCGGCCGAAGTCGTCGGTCTGCGGCTCGTCGATCCCGTAAAGCTGTTTGACGTGCTCGGGCTCGCGGTCGATGTCCAGCGTGTCCGGCGCGTGTGACTGCATGCGCCACGCCAGTTCGTAGGAACTGATCACGGCCTCCAGCTCCGAACCGCCGCCGCCGCGCGCCAGTTGGATGTCGTTCAGCTCCCGCAACAGCGCGAACTGCTCCTTGCGATCCCGCTCCGCGACCAGCCGGTTGGTGAGATTGAGAATCTTCGCGTCTTTCGCCGCCGCGCCCGCGCGCCCCACCGCCGTGCCCTGGAAGGCTGCCGGCAGGAAGGCGTTGCTGAAATTTCTCGGCCCGCCGTTCCCCATCGACGGCTGGATGGTCACGAAGCCGGGCAGGTTTTCGTTTTCGGAACCCAACCCGTACAGCACCCAGGAGCCGACTGACGGCCAGATCTGGTTGATCGATCCGGTGTGCATGAAGATCGTCGAGGGACCGTGCGCAACCCCGTCGGTGTGCATGCCCTTGATGAAACAAAGGTCATCGACATGCCGGCCGATGTGCGGAAAGAGATCCGACACGTGCTGGCCGCATTGTCCGTATTGCTGGAAGTCCCACAGATTGCCGTAGACCCGGTGCTCCTTGACCTCCTTAGTTTTTGCGAGCGTCCGGGCGTCGTCAAACAGCCGCATCTTGCCGTCGTCCCGCCGCAGCGACGGCTTGTAGTCGAAGGTGTCGACGTGACTCGGGCCGCCCTGCATGAAGATGAAGATCACCCGCTTGGCCCGGGGGGTGAACATCGGGCCGCGTGCCAGCAGGGGATTCCTCACCGCCGCCATCGCCTCGCGTTGCGCCAATCCCGCCGCGGCGAGGTAGCCGAATCCGCAGGCCATCGACTTGAGGCTTTCCCTTCGGGAAAAAACAGGTGTTTGAGGGGTGTTCATTTCGATTCTGACCGGGCTGGATTCAGCGGCGACACTAGCAGAGTTCACTGCGGCGACAACCTCATTGCGTCCCTTTGGACACCTCGCCGCCACGTTTCAGCAGGTCGCGAAGGATCTTTACAAACTCCGCCGCCGGCTCGCCCAGATAACTTTCGCGCCGGCCGATTTCCGCGCCTGTCGCGTCCAGAATGAGGAAGGTGGGATAGATGTTCACCCCGAGCTTTTTCGCCAGCTCCTCATTTCGTTGCTTCAATTCCGGTTCGATCTTCTTGCGATACGGAATGTCGAGGATCACCGCCACGAGGCGGCTTGTCGCAAACTCCTTGAACGTGGAATGCGTCATCACGTTTTGTTCGAACTTGATGCAGGGAATGCACCAGTCGCTGCCGGTGAACATCACAAAGACGTGTTTCCCTTCGGCCTTGGCCTTCGCGATGCCGGCAGGCAGATCCGTCAGATGTTCGGCCTCTTCCGCGCGACTGGAGATCCCCGCAAGCGTCAGGGCGAGCAGAAGGCGGATCACGCCGCGTCCTCCGGCCAGACGACTTCGCCGCCGACGATTGTCAGGGTGGCTCGTCCTTTGAGAGGCCATCCGTGAAACGGCGAGTTCACGGCCTTGCCCGCCGTTGTCGAAATCTCAAACGTCCACTCCGCGTCCGGATCCATCACGGTCACATCTGCGTCCGCGCCCACCGACAGGGTCCCTTTCTTCAGCCTCAGGATCCGGGCCGGTCCCACGGTGAACTTCTCGATCACCTTCGCCAGCGGCAGGCGCCCGGAGTGGTGAAGTTGCATCAAGGCCAGGGAAAGTTCCGTTTCCAGGCCCGTGATCCCGAACGGCGCGTAGTCGAACTCGACCTCCTTTTCGTAGTCGCAATGCGGTGCGTGATCGCTGCTCAGCACGTCGATCGTTCCGTCCGCCAACCCGCTCAGCACGGCCTCCCGGTCTTCGGCCGATCTCAAGGGGGGACTCATCTTGAAGCGCGTGTCGTATTTCGGCCAAGTGGGCGGACTTGCGATGTCCGAAAAACCGTGGATCCCCGCGCCGTCCTCCTTCCAAAACGCCTCGGACCCCGCGATCGTCGCGTCGGTGAGCGTGAAATAGTGGGGGCAGGTTTCACTAGAAACCGGAATTCCGCGGGCCTTGGCCTCGCGAAGCAGGCGAACGCTTCCCGCCGCGCTGATGCTTTGACAGTGCACATGGCAGCCCGTCCGGTCCGCAAGAAGGATGTCCCGCGCGACGATCATCTCCTCGCCTTCGGCCGGCCAGCCCCGAAGGCCCAGCACCGCGCTCCAAAATCCCTCGTGCATCGTCCCTTCGGAAACCAGCGAATTGTCCTGGCAGTGATCCAGCACCGGCAGACCGAACATCGCCGAATATTCCATCGCCCGGCGCATCAGCTCATTGTTCTGCACGCAGGCGCCGTCGTCGGAGATCGCCACCACGCCCGCCTTTTTCAGGGAGCCGATCGGGGCCATCTCACGGCCTTCGCGACCCTTCGTGATCGTGCCGGCGATCAATACGTTCACGAGGCCCGTCTTGTCCGCCTTTTCCCGGACCAGCGCCACCGAACCTTCGGAATCGATCGCCGGAGACGTGTTCGGCATGCAAAGAACTGTCGTGAAACCGCCCCGCGCCGCCGCTCGTGTGCCGGACTTGACGGACTCCTTGGCTGAATTTCCCGGTTCGCGTAGATGCACGTGCATGTCGATCAAACCCGGGCACACCACCTTGCCGGCGCAGTCAATCCGGCGCGTGTCCGCCGCCGCTCCGGCCCCAGCCTCCGGTCCCACCGCAGCCACCAAGCCGTCCACGATCAGCACGTCGCCGATTGCGTCCAGAGTGTTTGCCGGATCGACGATCCTGCCGCCCGCGAGCAGAAGTGAACTCATTGCGCAGAAGATAAGCGGACGCGAATTGACAAGGCAAGGGTCGGGCGGGTAAATACAAGGCCTCCTGCGGGTGTAGCATAGTGGTAATGCACCAGCCTTCCACGCTGGCAAGGAGGGTTCGATTCCCTTCACCCGCTCCATTTCCCCTCAAATCTGAAGGAAAGCTGGGCGCTTGCCTGAACTGCCCGAAGTCGAAGTGCTGTGCCGCCATCTTGCCCCGCGTCTTTGCGGACGCGTGATCGGTGATGTCGTGATCGTGCGGGAAAAGGTTGTCCGTCCCACCGCGCCGGCGGACCTGCGGCGCGCGTTGAGCGGCGCGACGATCACGGGTCTCGATCGTCGGGGGAAATACCTCCTTTTTCATCTGGATCGAAACGGTATGGAACAATGCCTGATCGGACATCTCGGCATGACCGGTAGGATGTTTCTCCAGTCCGCTTCCGAGCCTGCGCCGAAACACACGGCCGTTCATTTCGAGCTTGGACGGGAACGCTTCATCTATCGGGACACGCGTTGTTTCGGACGTTTCACGCTGGACCTTTCGGGATTGGAGAAGCTGGGACCGGAGCCCTTGTCGGAGCACTTTCGACCCGAAGCCTTTCGCGACGCGCTTCGGAAATCCCGGCAGCCCGTCAAGGTGAAGGTGATGGACCAATCGCTTGTCGCGGGAGTCGGCAACATCTACGCATCGGAGGCCCTGCATCGGGCCGGCATTTCTCCCCGCGCGGTCGCGTGCCGTCTGTCATCCGCCGCGTGTTATCGACTGGCCGCCGCCATTCGCTCGATTCTTGGAGAAGCGATCGAGAAGGGAAGCGGGATGTCGCTTGATTTCTCGGGGGACGGGGCGGGAGACGGGTTTTTCTATTATGGAAGGTCGGAATCACCCGGCGAGGAGCGGGAGGAGGGTTTCAGGGTCTACGACCGCGAAGGAGAGCCGTGCCGCACCTGCGAGAAGCCGATCCGACGGATCGTGCAGGCCGCCCGCAGCACCTTCTACTGCCCGCGTTGCCAAGGGGCCGGCGAGTGACCGGAACGGACTTTATTGGCCGTTCAGATAAACCACGCCGCTGGCGTCCGCCCCCATGAAGTAGCCGCTCTTCCAGCCGCGCTTCTGGACCAGCACACCGCGAAAGGCGGTCGGTTGCTTCGTTTCGGGATGCAGGAAAGATCCCTCCACGCGTCCGGAGTTCTGATCCACCTGATACTTGAACTGTTGCAGCGTTTCGCGTTGGGGGGAGGTCAGCGGCATGGTCGCCACGTCCTGACCCAACACCACGCGCCCGAGATTGCCGCCCAGGAGCACGCCCGCCAGGCCCTTGCGCTTGTCGAGATTGTCGTGCGAAGGCTTGTAGATGGAGCCGAAGACGAAACGCCGCGCGGCGAAGCCTCCCGGATAATAGCGGTCGGACGGGGTGGGCGGCTTGATCCATCGCAGATCGCCGTGCAAATCGAGACTTGGGTGATTGGTTACGCTGATCCAACCGGTCAGCATTCCGGCACCGCCGTAGAGGGGAACGTAAACCGGCCAGACGCCACCGGAAGAAATGCGGGTTTCCTGTTTCACCACGGTTCCGTCTGGAAGCTCTCCGGTGAACTTCACGTGGCCGCCGGCGTCGATCTGCACCTCGCCGAATCCGTCGCCGGCGGGAGTGCCGGAGTCCGCCGCGTCCGGCGGGCCGGGAATCACCAGCGTGTAGCGGCCGGGCGTGATGGCCGCCAAAGTGTCTCCGTCGGGCACGGAGCGGAAACCGCGCATGACAATCCCGACTCCGTCCGCGTCGAAGGTGCCGACGACCTCCGCCCCTTCATTCTGAAGCATGAAGCGGATCGTGATGGGTGCCGCGCCGGGTCTTTCGATGGTCTGGGTCGCTTGTCCGGAGGTATCGAAACGACCGCGCAGCGGCGCCGCCGAAGTCGCGAGGCGGATCTCCCCTCCGAAGGTCCCGTCCCTCTCGATGTTCAACTCAAAGTAGCCGCTACGGTCGGCCTGCATCAGTTCGCCGGGGTAGAGCAGGCCCGTGTACGAGCCCCGAAGCGAGAGTTCCCGGCCGATAGGGCGGAACTCCGCCCGGAGGAAGAGGCCGCTGTTCATCTGAAAAACCAGCTTCGGATTGCTGCCCGTCACGCCACCGCTCCAGCCGACAAACTCATTGCCCGGGGCGGGTCGCGCAACGATCTCGTAGGGAGTTCCGATCTGCAGCTCCCGAGCGTTCAGATCGGGCGACACCGTTCCGTTGCCGATCACTTCCACGTTGAGACGCGCGTTCGCGGTGTGCCCGTAGGTGCGGGAAACAATTTCAGACTCGCGGCCCGTGGCGTCCATCGCCTTGACGCGCACCAGAACCTGCCCGGTCGGGACCGGGCTCTGAAAGCTCCATCGCTCGAGGCCCGCCGCCGGGGTGAAGGGGCCTCCGTCCAGCGACACCAAGACCTGGGCGATGCGTCGCTCGCCTTGCGCCAATCCGCGCAGGTCAAGCACGCGACCGGCCAGCTCGCTTCCGTCCGGCGGTGACATGATCGCCACGACGGGCCGATCGACCGAAAGCGATCCCACGGTGGTCACGCCGGCCTCGGAGACCGGAACGACAGGAACCGACTCCCGAACTGCGACCGACTTCAATCCCTCGCCGGAGCTGATACGGGTCGGGTCCATTTCCCGCGCCGGCGGCGCGATCAATGCCGGCTGCGGTCTGGGGAAACCCGGCAGCTGGGTCAGGTTGCCCGCCCCCGGTGTGAAGAAAGAAGTGCCGGCCTCGGGTGAATAGGCGACGCGCGGAAAGTTCGTCTGAGCGGCGCCGCTGCCGAAGCCCGTGTCGTTGCCGAGGAGCTGCGAGTCCGAGGGTTGGGACGTCGCGACCGCGGAAACGTTCACGGCGGGCGGCGTCACCACCACGTTTGTGCTGGCGTATCGGCGTTCTTCAACCGATTCGCCGAGTCCGAAAAGGCGTCCGAAGAATCCCGGCTTGCGACGGATCACCTTCTCCTCGACTCGCGTGGTTTCCTCGGCTGCGGGAAGTTCCACCAGGTCCACAGCGCCCGAAATCTTGCTTTCTGTCACGGTGGACTCGGATGCCGCGAGTTCAGTCGGCGCAACGGCGATCGTTGCCGCGGCGGTACCCGGCGGTTGTGTCCACGGATCGGCGGTGGCGATCACGGAGCGGACCTCGCGTTTGAGCCACTCCGGTTGCGGGATCTCCGCCCCGTCTCCGGTCACCAGATTTGCGGAATCAGCAATGACGGTGGTCGTTTCCGGCAGCACCGGCGAGACCGGCACGGAATCCACGACGGTGGGTCGGACTGCGGGAGCCCGCCGAGCCGTGGCCAGTTCTTCGCGCATGCGGGCTCGTTCCACCCGGGCGTTTCCAAGTTCCTCGCTGAGCGAGACGAGCTGCGATTCCAGCTTTGAAATCTTGTCGCCGTAGTCGGCCTCAGCGGCGGAATCGGGATCGAGCTTCCGCTCTGCCGTCGTTGCCTTTGAAGTCGGCGCGGGCACGGCGACGATGGACTCCGCGAGACTGCCCCCGATCTGGCGCTTCAACTCGTCCCGCTCTTGGCGGGTTGCCTCAAGCTCCTCCTGCATATCCCCCATGAGGCCCTCCAACTTCGCCAGTTTGGCGTCGAAGGGGCCTGATGGCTTTGGCGGGGTGACCTTGGGCTCGACGGTGGCGGGCGTTTCAGAATAGGAATCCTTGGAACTCAAATTTTCCACTGTGGCGGCACCGGAATCTTCCGGGCTCGTTTCAGAGGTGCGGCTGACCGAGACAACCCGAACAGCCGAATCGCCGTCCTTGCCGGAAAACAAGCGCTTGAAGAACCCGGGGCGATTCTCGCGTTCCTTGGCGGTGACCACTTCGGGCTGGACGGGTTCCGCTTCAACGACCCGCGTGACCTTTGTGGTTTCCGTCGTCGTTTCAGGGGACACCAAGGTGGCGGAATCCGAGATCACTCGCACGGCTGAGGACTCGACGACTTCGCCCGCGTTGATCGTTGCCGTGGTTTCCTCGACGGCGACGGAACGAACCGGCGCTTCGTTCTTGGAGAACATCCGTTGAAACAGCCCTGCGCGGTATTCGCGCTCCTTGGCAGTGACCACTTCGGGTTGAACGGGTTCCGCTTCGACGACCCGCGTGACTTTTGTGGTTTCCGTCGTCGTTTCAGGGGACACCAAGGTGGCGGAATCCGAGATCACTCGCACGGCTGAGGACTCGACAACTTCGCCCGCGTTGATCGTTGCCGTGGTCTCCTCGACGGCGACGGAACGGACGGGCGCTTCGTTCTTGGAGAACATCCGTTGAAACAGCCCCGCGCGATATTCGCGCTCCCGGGCGGTGACGATTTCCGGCTGCGCGGTGACGGTTTCAGAAACTACCGGAGCGACGTTGACGGACAGGCCGGTCTCCGAGGTCACTTGTTTGGTTGGGCCGGCAAAAGTCAGGGTTGTCGGCGCTGTGGCGTTGTCACTCTGTTGTTGGGCAAGACGGGCGTTTAGTTCCGCGATGTGCTGCTCCAGAGAAATGATCCGATTCTCGTACGCGGCCTCCCTGCCATTGCTTTGGATACTCGTCGGGGCAACGGGGGCGGGACTTTCAGCGACCTCTTGTTTCGGAGCCTTCTCACTCGAGCCGAAGACCCGTGACCACCAGCTGGACTGGCGTGGGGCTTCGTCGGGCGATTCACCCCACGCGGCCGCGATTTCCTGTTCGCCGTTCAGGTCGACTTCGCCCGGCAGCACGTTCAGGCGACTTCGCAGATCCATCTGATTCTCCAGCTTGGGAGCGGGGGATTCCGGCGGAATTTCGCTGGGATGTTGTAGTCGAGGCGTTTCCGGTTTCTTCACTTCCGCTTTCGAGGGGGGATCGACGCTGATCAGCCGCATCATCGGCAGCATTCCCGGTCGGGCGGTTTGGGTTGCGGTCGTCGATTCGTTGACGAGTTCCCGTTGCAAGCTCACCGAGCGCGTCCGGACCGATGTCGGGGCGGTGACGGTTGTTGTCGTCACGACCGTCTCGGCTCCGCTGATCAGGTTGTCCGAATCCGCGATGACCTTCGCCTCGTTCTGGCGTTTGGTTGCGAGTTCGGATTCAAGGGTGCTGATCCGGCTTTCCATCGCCGTTGTCCGGGCTCGATAGGCTGCTTCACGCTCGGCGTCCAAATCGTTTGTCCCGGCCGCTGTGACGAGCGTGGTGGTGACGGAAGTCGCGTCCGGTTCGGACGAGGTTGCCATCGCGCTCGCGGACCCGGGTTCAGGCGATTCTTTCTTTTTGCTCAGCCCGCGCCACCAGCGGCCGAGCACGGAACCCTGTTCTTGACGGATAGTGATCGCTCTGACGGGTTCCGCAGCGGCGGTATCGAGAACCGTTGAGGGGTCGACGGCGAGCGATTCGCGATCGTTCTGTTTCCAAACAGGAGTCATCGTGCCCGGGTTTGGGGTTGGCAACGCGGGCTCTGCAGCGGCGACGACGGTGGTGCTTGTGTTCGCTTCAATTACGCGCGCTTCGGCGACGGCTGACGCGGTCTGGGTGGAAGCCTTGGTGGATGACGAACGCAGGCGGCTCCACCAACGCCCCAAAACGCTGCCCGGCTCCTGCGTGATGGTGATCGTCTGGGGAACCTCCGCTTCGGCCTCCGGAGTCCGTGTCTCGGCGATCAAGGGTGCCGGTGGGGTGATTCTTCCGACCGATCCGCGCTGCTGGGAATCACCGCGAAAGCGGGGCCATTCGCCCTCCGCCAACGCAGCGCCGCCCCGGATCGCGTAGAAGCGACCATTCCAGGAGCCGAAGAATACGGTGCCGTCCCGACTGATCGCGGCCGAGGCGGTCACGTTGTGGTCCGTCACGTATTCCCACTTCTTCGCGCCGGTGGGGCTGACGGCATAAAGGGAGTGATCATAAGACCCGATGTAAACCGTGCCGTCCGCCGCGATGGCGGGCGTGGCGCGAATCCATTTGCCGGCCGTGAAGGTCCATTTCTTGAACCCGTCCGGCGCGAGCGCGTAGAGCTGTCGGTCGTCGGAGCCGACATAAACGGTTCCGTCCGGTCCCACCGAGGCCGATCCCCGGATCGGGCCGCCGGTCGCGAAAGTCCACTTCTTCTTGCCGTATCGGTCCAGCGCGTAGAGGTGCCCGTCAAAGCAGCCGAAGTAGAGGGTGCCGTCCGCCGCGATCGCCGGAGAGGAAAGAATCCGGTTGGGCGCCTCAAATTCCCAGAGCACGTCGCCCGTCGCCAGCCGGATCGCCGCCAGCACTCCATCGGACGATGGCGCGTAGAGTATGCCGTTCGCACCGATGGCCGGGGAACCGACCACCGGCTCCGAGGCCGCCAGGTCCCAGATCTTCGAACCGTCCGGACGCAGCGCGAACAGGCGGTTGTTCAAGGTGCCGAAACAGATTGTGCCGTCCGGCCCGATCGCTGCGGAACTTGAGATCGGTCCGTTCGCCCGAAAGCGCCAGCGCTCAATCCCCTCGGGCGCGATGGCGTAGAGAATCCCGTCGTAGCCGCCGATGTAGATGGTCCCGTCCGAGCCCACCGCCGGCGACGCCACGATCCGGTCGCCGGTCGGGAATTCCCACTGTCCGCGTCCGTCCGGGTAAAACGCGTACACTTTTCCCCCGTCCGTGCCGAAATAGACCATTCCGTTGTGCCCGATCGCGGCAGACGACTGGATCGCCTTGCCTGTGTAAAAGTCCCAGATCTTGGTGCCGGGCGGCTGGTCGAAAGCGATCCAGCAGACCAGCGTCAACGCGATGCCCGCCGCGATCGCCGTGGTGCGGCGAAACGTGGAAAGGACCCTCTTGATGGAAAAAAAGAATTTGCGCACCGGTGCTGGATGATTACTCCGTGAAAACCCGCCTGATTCAAGCCTTTAACCCGGTAATCGGGGGCTGAAGCCGACCACATTTCCCTTTTAACCAAGGGCTTCTCGGGCAGGATCAACCACCATGAAGACCCTGCCTTGCTTTGCCCTTTCCCTGCTGTTGGCATTCGGCTCGGACGCGGCGGATGTCCGGCCTTTGAATTTCGTGTTTCTTTTCGCCGACGACATGCGGCCGGACGCGGTCGCGGCGTTCGGGCATCCGATGATCAAGACGCCGAATCTCGACGGGCTGGCGCGGGAGGGGACCGTCTTTCGACGGGCGATCACGGGCTATCCGATTTGTCACGTGAGCCGCTCGGAGATCTTCAGCGGCCGCTCGGCTTTCCGCAGCGGGTACTTCTATCGTGGCCGCGACTATTCGCCGGCGGTGAAATTGTGGCCCGAAACCATGCGGGATGGTGGATACGAGACCTGGTATGTCGGCAAATGGCATTCGCCCCGCGACCCCTGGAAGTGCGGCTACCAGGAGACGGACGGACTGTATTCGGCCGGTGGCGGCGGCGCGAAGGCCGGCGAGGCGACCTACGACTACAAGGGCCGTCTCGTCACCGGCTATCGTGGTTGGACCTTCAAGACGGATGCACGCAAGGCGGAGCCTGAAAAAGGAGTCGGGCTGACGCCGGACATCAGCGCCCGATTCGCGGACGCCGCGATCCGATTCATTGAACGTCGCCCGGCGAAGCCCTTCTTCCTGCACGTGAATTTCACCGCGCCACACGATCCGTTGCTGCGCCCGCCCGGGTTTGAGAAGGCCTACGATCCGGACAAAATTCCGCTGCCGGGCAACTTCGCGCCCCGGCATCCGTTTGATCACGGCAACTTCGACGGTCGCGACGAGGTGCTCCTTCCGTGGCCGCGCACGCCGGAGGACGTCAGCTCCGAACTCGCGGTCTACTACGCGGTGATCACGCATCTGGACAAGCAGATCGGCCGCATCGTGCGCAGCCTCAAGACGAGCGGGCAGTGGGATCGAACCGTGGTGATCTTCTCCAGCGATCACGGGCTGGCATTGGGCAGTCATGGTCTCACGGGCAAGCAGAACCAATATGAACACAGCATCGGCGTGCCGCTCATTCTCGCCGGCGGCGGTCTTCCGAAGGGGCGAAACGTGAACGCGCAATGTTACCTGCGGGATCTCTATCCGACCGTCTGCGAACTGGCGGGCATCGCGATTCCCGGGAGCGTGGAATCCACCAGTCTGGCTTCGTTGTTCCGGGGTCCGGATCGCGAGGTACACCCCTTCGTCGTCGGTAGTTTCACCAACAGCCAACGAATGATTCGCGAGGAAAACTGGAAACTCATCTGGTATCCCCACCTGGCAAAGTACCAGCTCTTTGATCTCAAGACGGACCCGCTGGAAATGAACAACCTCTTCACCGAAAGCGAACAACGCGACCGCGTGTTTACATTGCGAAACAAACTCGAAAACTGGCTGCGCGACGCCGGCGACCCCTTGTTTGATTAATGGCGAAGACCATTCCGAACCACGGAGCACACGGAGCACACGGAAGGCGGAGGCTATCCAAGCAAGGAGCCGGCCTCTGCCTTCCGTGGTTTGAAACCCGAAAACGAAGGCATTGCCAAGCCCTTCAAGAACGCGCAATCAAAGCGCCATGAGGAACGGGGTAATCCGGTTGCAAACAAGATTGCTACGGGAGAAGCGTGCGAAAAAAGAAACCCTCTATCCGCAGCATTTTTAGGAACACGAGAAGAAAAACCACCGATATCGCCGTTGGGCACCATCCAACAGCGATGATATCGAGAAACTATAGGGCACCTCTAAAAACCCCGATTGCGGCCAATATTTATAATATTCCGCTATCGACGGAATTATATCTTTTCGAACGCCCGAGATTATATTGAAATCAGCGCAAGATGTCCAAGTTCATAGAGCCAAAGGATCGGGATCTTTTTGACAGTTCGACGCGTCTGGAAGAGCTGCATGAAATGGGTGATCCGCTTGAGCGCCTGGACGAGGTGATTGATTGGACGGTTTTTGAGCCTGTGTTGACCCGCATTCCCAAGGCGGAGCCCAAGGGACTCGGGGGGCGGCCTTCGTTTCATCCGCTTTTGATGTTCAAGGCGCTGGTCATTCAGAACCTCTATCAACTCAGCGACAAGCAGCTGGAGTTTCAGATCACCGACCGGCTCAGCTTCAAACGCTTCTTGGGATTCAGCGAGGCGGACAAGGCACCGGATGAAAAGACCTTCTGGGCCTTCCGAGAGATGCTCTCCAAAAACGAATTGATTGATCCACTCTTTGACTGCTTTCGCGCGGCCTTGGAAAACAAGGGCCTCTTTGCCCGTCGCGGGCAGATGGTCGACGCCAGCTTCGTGGAGGTCCCCCGGCAGCGTAATTCACGGGAAGACAACGCCAAGATCAAGGCAGGAGAGACACCGGAGGATTGGGACAAAAAACCGGAAAAG
>JADHOF010000301.1 GCA_016779125.1 Verrucomicrobiia bacterium
CCGTTCGCGGAGACTTTCAGGACGGCCCCCTGGGTGAGGAAGCCGCCCCGGCGGGAGTCGGGACGGAGCGCGACCTTGCGGAGCTCGTATCCCTTCACGCCGGGGATGCCATAGTGCTCGGCGAGGCGCTCGTTGAGCATCGCAAAGTCACTGTGGATGATGTGGCGCACGCCGAGGTTCTTTGACAGCAGCTCCTCAAAGTAGCTCTCCGTTTCGGTCACCATGGATTGCTGCAGGTATTGCTCGAACTCCGGATAGAGCTTCGTGTCCGGCTGGGTGAAGTCGATGTCCCGCAGGTTCAGCCAGTTGCCGAGGAGGTTTTGCGTGAAGCGCCTGGCCTTCGGTGAGGCCAGCAGGCGCTCGGTCTGCGCGCGCAGCACGGCGGGATCACGCAGCTTCTTCTGCGCGGCGAGGGCGCTGAGCTCCGCATCCGGCGCGGTGCTCCACAGGCCGTAGCTCAGCCGGCTGGCGAGGGCGTGGTCCTCCAGCGCCCCGGGCTGCTCGTGCAGGAAGAGGAACTTCGGCGAGCACAGCGCCATTTTGTAGGCGGCGCGCAGGGCCTCGTCAAAACGGCGGCCCTTGGCCATCTGCTCGGTGACAAGCGCGAGGTGCTCTCCGATCTCCTCCGCGCTCACGGGGCGGCGGAAGACCTTCGGGAGGAAGGCGGCGAGGAGACGGCGTGCATCGGCCTCCGGCTGCGTGGAAACGACGCGCAGGTCCTTGCCCGGTGCCTTGGGATCGGCCGGCTGCAGCGGCAGATCGCCATACAGCAGACGATGTCCGCGCGGGGGCCATTCCTCCTGGAGCGGACCCTCGATGTCCACCCACTCGACCACCGCGCAGATGCCGCCCACCATGGCGCGCTCGTCCGGCTTCTCCGGGACGGCGCGGTAGGGCGAGAGCCAGAGCGTCTTGCCGCGCGGCACGCGCGCCTCGTAGGTGAACTCCCGGAACTCCGTGGGGCTCATCTCGAAGTAGGTGTTGCCGAAGGTCAGGCCGGTGCGCGGCCAGTCGGTGAGCGCCACCTTCAGGATGACGTGACGATCGGGCCGGGCGGCGTCGTTCTTGCGGGCGTTGGGCCCGGCCTTGTCGATCATCGCCTTCGCCCGGATGCGGAAGCGGTAGCGTGCGTCCGGCACCGGCGGGGACCAGGCGCCGAGTTCGCCGTGCGGGCCGTTGCCCCCGTTCCAGCGGATGGCGAGCAGGCCCTCGGGCGAATGCGTCCACTGGCTTTTCTGAAAGCCCGGCGCTTTCCAGTCGTGCCACGTCTCGCCGTAGTCGGTGCGCACCCTCTTGGTCTCGGGCCGCGGGACGCTCACCGTGGCCTCCTTCAGTGCGAGATCGGCGGCTTGGAGGTAGCGCTCCAGGTGCACCGCGGAAAGGTTCAGGGCCGCGCCGACGTTGTCGAAGCCGCCGGCGGTGCCGTCCTCGGGCAGGAGATCGCGCAAGGGCGTGTCGATGCCGAGGAGGTCGTGCAGCGTCTGGACATACTCGTTGCGGTTGAGCCGGCGGTAGACGACCCGTCCCTCGCGCTCCTGCTTCGTCCGGCTGAACCCGTGCAGTTCGCCGCCCAGAGTGTTCAGGAAGGACCGATTCACTTCCGCGGCGGGCCGTTCTTTCTTCTTCGGCGGCATCTCGCCGCGCTCCACCTTATCGAAGACCTTCGTCCACTGCTGCAGGTTCTCGATGTCGTCCGGGCGCCACTTCAGGGCGGTGAGGTCCAGTCCGCCCTTCTTCGCGTCGGCGTCGTGGCACTCGTAGCAGTGCTGGTCGAACATCGGCTCCAGCCGGCCGCCGAGCTCTCCGGCGCCGGCGACGGCGGTGGCGAGACAGAAGAGGGGGATACTGGTCGACAAGGCCATCTTCATCGTTGCTTGGAGTTCGGGCGTTCCGCCTTGGGCATGGCCCGGGCGAGGCGGAAGCCGGTGTCCGGGTAGAGTTTCGTCGGACTGGCGGACGTGCGGACCGTGGAGAGCAGTTTCTCGCGGGTGCCGCACATGCTGCCGCCCCGGATGACCCGCTGGGTGTCGAAGACGGTCGACTCGATCCATTCCCACGCATTCCCGGCCTGGTCGAGCGTGCCGTAATGGCTGGCGGAACCCGGGAAGCTGCCTGCCGGCATGACATCATGGAAGCCGCGGAGGATGCCGCCGTTGACCTGCGGGGTGGGGTCGGCGAGGTAATTGGCAAGATTCGGGCCAGGGTCGCCCGTCTGGGCGAGTTTCGGCGCGGCGTCGCTCCGGGTGGGGTAAGACCAGTAACCTCCACGGGGTCCGCCGGCGGACTCAGGCTGGTGGTAGGCGGCCTTGTACCATTCATCCTCGTCGGGAATCCAGACGGCGGCGCCGGCCTCTCGGCTCGCGAGCCCGCCTTTGCCGGCCATCTGATAGGCTCCGGTTTCGGTGTCGCCCTGTCCGCCGCCATGATGCATCCAATTGGCAAACCTCATCGCGTTAAGGAAGGTCACCGCCATCACCGGCTCCCGTTCGCGGCCTGCTTCCGGGGCGTGACGGAACACGCCGGCGTTCGCCGTGCGTCCTATCTTCTGTCCCGCGTTCCAAAGGACGTGCCGATCGCCCTTCGCCGCGACCGCGTTCAGGAACTCCGCATACTGCGCCACCGTGATCTCAAGCTTGGAGATCTGGAAGGCATACGCCACCGCGCCGTGGCCGGTCTTGTCAGGCTTGTTGCCGGGGTCGCCCACGGTGACCCATTCCAGCTCGAGGGCGTGGGCCGGGCCCGCCAGGGCGGAAAGGCCGAGCATCGCCATCAGGCTCATGCGGGTACGCAGGCTCATCTGGCGGCCTCCAGGGCTTCGAATCGCACGTCGTCATACCAGCCGTTGACGACCTCGCGGCCGTCGCCGCCCACGGCGAGCTGCAGGGTCTGTTTCGGCGCGTCGCCCGCATTGGTGAGGTAGGTCAGCGCCGGCTTGCCGTCGATGGAGACGGTGATCGTCCGCCCGCGCATCTCGATCGTCAGGTCGTGCCAGGCGCCGGTCGTAAGCGTGATCTTCTCCACCTTCGCCGCGCTGATGAACTTGCGGTTCATCTTTTTCGCCTTCTTCATCGCCTCCGCCTCCGGCGAACCCTTCGGGTGCAGGTTCTCCTCGTCCCACGCGGTGACGCTGCCCGGCCGGATATGGACTCCCGCGAGGTGGAAATTGGCTTCGAGGATCGGATTGGGCCCGTTGAACCCCACGGCCGCCATGCCGCCTTCCTCCAGCTTGAAGCGCAGGCTCACCCGCACGTCCCGGCCGCTGATCTTCCGCGTCAGTCCAGAGGGATGCAGCTTCCCGAACGTCTGCCCGCGCAGCGCGCCATCGTGGATCTGCCACCAGCGGTGCATGTTCTCCGGGCCGGAAACCACCTTCCCATCCGCCAGCCAGCCATAGGACGACCAGTTTTTCCTGAAGGCCGCCTCATCGGAAAAATCCGCCTTCCAGCGGGAAAGGTCGGGCTGGGCGTCCGCGGCCTCCAGCCGGGCGAATGCCATCAGAAGGGAAAACAAACACAGCAGGGGTTTCATCATGTGATCGAAAAATACACGCAGGTGGAACCCTTTTTTGCGCCGGAATCGCTCCGCGGTACAATGGTCCATGGTTGATGTCGGAAAAGACATAGTCACGGCTCTCGCTTTGTCTCCAGTGGCTCGATGCTCACGTCGTCATACCACGTCGCAAGCACGGTCTTGCCATTGCCACCGACACCGAAGCCGATGCTTGTCTTGGGCACATCGCCGGAGAGCGTCGTGTATTGGAGCACGGGCTTTCCATCCACCAGCACGCTCAGCTCCTTGCCACGCACCTCCACGGCCAGGTCATGCCACACATCGGGTGCGATGGCAGTCTTCGCCGTCTTCGCGTAAAAGAACCGCCGATTCCACACGCCCTTCTTCTTCAGTTCCTCCGCCTCCGGCGAGCACTTCGGGTGCAGCACATCATTGTCCGCCGCCACCACGCTGTCGGTGCGGATGTGCAGGCTGACCACATTGAAGACCTTTTCCAAGATCGGGTTTGGCCCACGGATGCCCACCGCGGCCATGCCGCCGGGCGGGATCATGAAGCGGCAGCGCAGGCGCATGTCCTGACCGGCCACATTTCGCGAGATGCCTGAGCCGTGCTTCTCTTCTGGGAAATTCTGCCCGCGCAGCCTGCCATCGACCACCTGCCACCATTCCGGCCGCGAATCCTTCCCGCCAACCGGTTTGCCGAGCGGATTCTTCGCATCGATGCCCGCCGCGAGGAATCCATAGCTAGACCAGTGCTTCGCAAAGGCGGCGGAGTCCGAGAAGTCATCTTTCCAGCGCAAGAGATCGGAGGGTTCCGCACTGCTTAGAACGACGGAGGAGGTCAGCAAAAGAGCGGTGAGGTGGATCTGTTTGAGTTTCATTGAGATGGATACAGCGATTGATTTTCAGGCGTCGGTGAATGGCCCGGCATTTTGCCCGGCGAGCGCTTCACGCACTCTCACGCCGCTAAGCAGCGTCACGCTGGTCTTGTCCTTCAGCGCCAGAGCGGCGGCGACTCCTGCCGCTTCGCCCATGGCCATGGCGGTGACGGTCACACGCGTGGAGGCATGGGCGCCGCGGGTGGCGCTGTGGCAGCGGCCGGCGACGAGGAGATTGCTTACCTTCTGAGGCAACAGCGAACGATAAGGGATGTCGTAGGGCTCGGGTTGATGCTTCTTCGGATCGAAGTCATTCGCGCTGCCGACGACGGTTTTGTTCGGATGAATGTCGAGATACCAGCAGCCCGTGGCGATGGCGTCGTCGAAGCGGCGGGACTTCATCAGATCGTCCTCCGTGAGGACGTATTGGCCCACGATGCGGCGGCTTTCACGCACGCCGATCCACGGATAGGCTTCGATGAAGTAGGCGTCCTTAAAGGCGGCCACATTCTGCTTCCAAGCGCGAAACATGGCGTGGGCATCCGCACGCCCCTGCATCTCAGCGCGGGAGAGATCGGCGGCATTGGTCGGGTCGGCAGGCACACGCACGCCGTGGACATAGACCTCGCTGCCGTGGAAGAGGAACATGATGCCCGGTCCGTAGTAG
>JADHOF010000302.1 GCA_016779125.1 Verrucomicrobiia bacterium
GTTTGCTGGCTCGTCGGGTTGATCGTGACCGGCGTCGGACTGGCCGGCAGCCTCAGTCGCGGTGCCTGGCTGGGCGCGGCCTTGGCGCTGGGTTGGATCGCACTGCGGTGGGCACCGACCTTCGCCAATCGCGCTCCATCGTGGATCTTCACCCGCGCGACCTTGGGGCGGCTCGCCGTCATCGCGATCTCCGTCTACGTCATCGCCTATTGGACGCTGCGCTTCTCCGAGCGGCCCCATGTGCGCCGCGCCTTCACGGCCTTCAATGTCAACGACTTCTCCTGGCGCAACCGCGTCGCGACCATCCCGGGCTCGTTACAGATGATCGCCGAGCGTCCGTTTTTGGGACACGGCTGGAATCGCGCGGAAAGGATCTACACCAGCCTTTACAAGCCCGACTTCATGACCGAAGGCGCGGCGGTGACGCAGAACGACTACCTGATGCTGGGCATGTCCCTGGGCGCGCCCGCGTTGTTCTGCCTGCTTGGTTGGATCGCGCTCGGCCTGCGGAGCATCACGACGCGTGACACGATTCCGGGTGGCTGTATCGATCCCGTCCGACTCGCTGCAAGCGCGGCGATCATCCCCCTCCTGATTGGCTTCATGTTCGATGGTCTGCTCCTGAAACTCGCGACGGCCGTTCCCTTCTTCTGCCTCATGGAGATCGTTGCGCATGCCCGAGGCAAACCAGAAACCTCCCACAACGCTTGATGAAACCAACTCCGTTTTCACGTCTCGCGACGGGCGCAGTTCTGCTCACCCTGATGGTGCTGACCGGCTGCGTGCAACCCGTCGAGGTGAGTGATTTCGACGGGGAGCAACTCGCGGTGACCATCAAAACCAACAGTGCGCTCCTGCTCGTCGATTTCCGCGCTGATTGGTGCGGCCCCTGCCGGCTTATGGACCCCAAGATCGAAGCCATTGCGCAGTGTTACGCCCGGGAACTGCGCGTCGCCAAGGTGGACATCGAGAAACACGCCGACGCGGCCCGCGCGCACGAGGTCTCCGGGATACCGTGCCTGATCATTTTCAAGCATGGACAGGAGCAGGCCCGCCTCAATGGAAACGTCGACTGCGAAACGATCGTCCGGGCGGTGGACGCCAATCTTTGATCGGGCCACCCACGTGATCACGCGATGAAACCAATTCCGGTTTGGTGCACAGCCGTTTCATGGCGCGGGGAAGATCGGCAATTGCGCAATCAAGGACGGCAATTATAGTGCGCGCCATGGCAGACGATGATTCGGTGATACTTTCGCGAGATTGTGACGCGGTGCAGATCCCGGCCGGCAACGCGGTGACGCTGAAGGCGGGCACGCCGGTGGATATCGCCCAGACCTTGGGTGGCAATTTCACGGTGCACAGCATGGCGACGCTCTTCCGGATCGCCGGCAAGGACGCCGACGCGCTGGGGCGGGAGGTGCCGGTTGATGACGGCGTGGCCAGCGTGGGCGATTACGACGAGGAGCAGGTGTGGGCGGCGCTCAAGAGCTGCTTCGATCCGGAGATCCCGGTCAACATCGTCGATTTGGGATTGGTCTACGATCTGCGGGCCGAAGACGCCGGAGACGGTCGCCGCAAGGTCGCCGTCAAGATGACACTGACCGCTCCGGGCTGCGGCATGGGGCCGGTGATCGCTCAGGACGCCCAGTCAAAGATCCTGGAAGTGCCGGGGGTTGCCGACGCCAGCGTGGATGTCGTCTGGGATCCGCCTTGGAACCAAAGCATGATCTCCCAGGCGGGCCGGCTGATTCTCGGACTCTGATTCCGGGTGAGCCCGTCAGTCCTGAAGGCTGGCGAGCACTTCGGGGTCGCGCACGTCCACCCATCGGCCGGCGATTTCAAGACCGGCGACGGCGTGACCGTTGTTCACCAAAGCGGTGATGGCGTCCGTGAGTTCGTATTCTCCGCGCGGCGATTTCTCCAGTTTGGCGGTGAAGTCGAAAAGCACCGGTTTGAAAATGTAGATGCCGGCATTGTACCAGGCCGGATCACCGTCTTTCAGCAGGCCTTTTTCCTTCAGCTCCGCGATTTGCCCGGCGGAAGGTTTTTCCACCAGGCTGTTCAGCGTGAAATCGTCGTTGAACAGCAGGATGCCGCCCTTGGTCACGTCTTCTCCCTTGGTCACGGTGACAAGACCTCCGAAATCGGCTTCTCCGAAGCGCTTCAGCATGTCGGCGTAGGTCTCGGCTTTTACCAGGATGTCGCCGTAGGTGAGGATGAGGGAGTCGTCGCCGACGAAATCTTTGGCGTACTCGGGCGCTTTGCCGGTGCCGTCCTGCACTTCCTGAACGGCGTAGACCATCTTCGCGCCGAACGCGGAACCGTCGCCGAAATGGTCCTTAATGACCTCCGCCCGCCAGCCGACGATGACGCAGATCTCGGTGACGTTGGAGGCGACGAGTCCTTCGACGATGTGTTGCAGGATCGGCTTGCCCTGAACGGGAAGCATCGGCTTCGGTGTTTCGGCGGTGAGCTCCCGCATGCGGGTGCCCTTTCCGGCGGCGAGGATGACAGCTTTCATTTTCGGAGTGCGGATTCGGTGTGTTGGGTGTTTCAGGCTTTCGGGGCGAGCAGGCTGGTGCCGGTCATTTCGGTCGGTTTTTCGAGGCCGAGGATGTCCAGCAGGGTGGGGGCGACATCGGCGAGAATGCCGTCCTTCAAGGTGAATTTGTCCTGATCGTCTCCGACGTAGAAGACATGCACGCGGTTCGTGGTGTGCGCGGTGTGGGGCTGGCCGTCGGGGGCGAGCATTTGTTCGGCGTTGCCGTGATCGGCCGTGACGAGCGTCGCGCCTCCCGCGTCTCGAACGGCGTCCAGGACTTCGCCGACGCAGCGGTCGGTGGTCTCCACGGCGGCGATGGTGGCGGGGATGCTGCCGGAGTGGCCAACCATGTCGGGATTCGCGAAGTTGATGATCGCGAGGTCAAATTTTCCGCTGCGAATCGCGCTGCAGATCCCCTCGGTCACGCCTTCCGCGCTCATCTCGGGCTGCATGTCGTAGGTGGCCACCTTGGGGGATGAGACAAGCGCGCGTTCTTCATCGGCATTCGGCGTTTCGATGCCGCCGTTGAAGAAGAAGGTGACGTGCGGATATTTTTCCGTTTCGGCGGTGCGGATCTGTTTCAGTCCCTTGGAGGCGACAAACTCGCCGAGCGTGTTGGTCATCCGTCTGGGGGGAAAGGCGATGGGCAGGTTGAAGCCTTCATCGTAAACGGTGAAACAGACGTAGTTGAGCTGTACGCGCCGGTGTCGCTGGAATCCGTCGAAATCATCCGACATCAAGGCCTTGGTGATTTCTCGAACGCGGTCCGAGCGGTAGTTGAAGCAGATGACACCGTCGCCGTCGCTCATTTGCGGTCCGGGCGCGCCTGCGATGACGGAGACCGGAATGAACTCGTCCGTCTTGTCCATTGAGTACCAATGACGCATTGCTTCAACCGGGTCGGCGAACTCCTGTCCGGTGCCGTCGACGATCAGGTTGTAGCCCTGTTCGACACGTTCCCAGCGGTTGTCGCGGTCCATGATGAAATAGCGACCGACCACCGTGGCGATGCGGCCGACGCCGATCTCCGCGATCTTGGCCTGAAGCTTCTCCAGGTAGCCGGCACCGGCCGTTGGCGAGGTGTCGCGTCCGTCCATGAAGCAGTGGATGGCGACATCGGAAAGACCTTTGAGCTTGGCCATTTCGAGGAGTGCGTAGATGTGCTCCTCGTGGCTGTGCACCCCGCCGTCGGAGACCAGTCCCATCAGGTGCAGGCGGCTTCCCTCCGCCTTGCAGCGATCCATGACCGCGCCCATCGCCTCGTTTTTGACGAATTCACCGTCGCGGATCTGTTTCGAAATGTGGGTCAGGTCCTGGTAGACGATCCGGCCCGCTCCGAGATTGAGATGGCCGACCTCGGAATTGCCCATCTGACCGTCCGGCAACCCGACAGCCTCGCCGCTGCAAGTCAGGAAGGCGGTCGGGCATTCGGCCATGAGACGATCCTGGACCGGGGTGTTTGCCATCAGCGTGGCGTTGCCTTCCGCTTCCTTCCCGGCCTCGCCGGTTTCGCTCCAGCCCCAGCCATCGCGGATGATCAGGACTGCGGGTCGTTTCTTCAATTCCATGAAATTTCTGTGTTGTGCGCTGCGAATCGTGTTTGTGGCCCGGGCGGCCGGGAGCGGGATACTGTCGGCCCCCGCGCGGGACCGTCAACGGCATTCCGAGGATTCGGTTTTTTGGGTTTGGCGCGAGAGGCGAACGGGTGTTTTCTACTCTGCAAGGAAGATGAAGTTGGGGAACGAAAGGAACGGTAGTCGGCCGGAGGCGGGTTTCGGATTCACGCTGATCGAACTGTTGGTGGTCATCGCGATCATCGGCATTTTGGCGTCGTTGTTGTTGCCGGCGCTCGGGGCGGCCAAACGCAAGGCGCGCTCGATCAAATGCCTCTCGAACATGCGACAATGGGGCTTGGGTATCTCGATGTACATGGACAGCCATCGCGATGAATTTCCGTATGAGGGGAATTTTTCGGGTGACATCGACAAGGGCAAGAATCGCGACGCCTGGTTCAACTCGGTCACCCGCTATCTGGATCAACCCAAGCTGTTTATCCTCTACACCAACGGCGCGCCGCCCATGCCGCGGGACGGTTCAGTCTTTTCCTGCCCGGAGACGGTGACAAAGCCGGGTGACGTTCAGCCGACCCTGTCGCTGCCGTTCTTCATGTATGGCTTCAACAACCGCATGGACCCGAACGACACGCAAGCCGGTCGGAACAATCGCACCTTCTTTCGGGACCAGGCCGTGCAGCCGAGTCTGACGGTGATGTTTACGGAAAACAGCGAAGGGCAGCTTCCATCCGTCAGCGGGCGGTCCACGCCCGGCCGTCACGGTGGAGCCGCGAACCTCGTGTTCGTCGACGGCCACGCGGAACTCGTGGCGACCAACCTCTTTCGGCGAACCCTCGATGAAGACCGCGATTCGAATGAAGAATGGTCCGTGCCCCGGGATGTCTACTGGTATCCCTACAAGGGCGCGCCGCGTTGATGGCGCGGTCTCAGT
>JADHOF010000303.1 GCA_016779125.1 Verrucomicrobiia bacterium
GTAGAAGGCCTTTATCTTGGGCGGCATCTCGTCCATCTTTTCCCAAGCCTCGGGACAGAGCATCATGGCGGCGTGGAGGACGCTGCGGCCGCTCATGGTCAGCATTTCCAACGCGTTGTCCAAGCAGCCCGAGTCCGAGTTGGCGTCCTGGATGATCGGTTTGAGCAGTTCGACGTTGTCACCCCAGAGGCTGGAACGCATCTCCTTCTCACGGGCCCGCATCCAGTTCTTGTTGCCAAGGAGCGTGTTGATCTCGCCGTTGTGGGCGATGGTGCGGAACGGGTGTGCGAGCTTCCAGTTTGGGAAGGTGTTGGTCGAGTAGCGTTGATGATAGACCGCGAGGGCGGTGGTGTAGCTCTCGTCCTGCAGGTCGAGGAAGAATTTCCCCAGCTGCGGGGCGTCGAACATTCCCTTGTAGACAATGGTCCGGGCGGAAAAGGAGGGAATGTAGAAGTCTTTCAATCCGGCCTCGGTTGCCCGTTTTTCGCAGATCTTTCGAAGCAGGAACAGCCGGCGTTCGAATTCTTCGAGGTTCCAGCCGACGGATCTTTTTACGAGCAGTTGGCGGATTTCGGGACGGGTCTCCAAGGCTTTTTCGCCCAGGCAGGAGGTGTCGACCGGCACATTCCGCCATCCGATTCGGGTGACTTCGAGTTCCGTGGCGACCTGATCGACGAGCGCGACGCATTTCGAGGCGGCTTCCGTGTCCTTCCCGGGGAGAAAGAACATTCCTACGCCCAATTCGTCCGCCGATTCCGGCGCGTCTCCGAGTTCTTCGGCGATTTTTAGGAAAAACTCCGCAGGAATCTGGGTTAAAACGCCCGCCCCGTCGCCCGTGATGCCGTCCGCGTCCAAGGCTCCGCGATGGGAAAGCCGACAAAGGGACTGCAATGCGAAGTCCAAAATGCGGTGCTCCCGTTTGCCGTTTGAATTCGCGATGAAACCCACGCCACAGGCGTCGTGCTCGAATTCGGGTCGATACAGCGACCCCGTAATGTGCTTGTCTATCATGCTCTTTTGCCCAAAAGGGCCGGAACGCTAGCAACAGGCTCTTTGAATCCGAAAGAAAAATCTCGGAAACGAAATCTGAATATTTGATGCGATGTATTAAATTCTCTCATGCATCGCTGTGTGATCGTGTTCTCATTCGGAGAAGACAGAAAATTGCTCTGAATTAGACTTTCGAGCGGTCAGTCCGAGTGCTATCACCGATCTCGTCCCCCGCGTATGACACCATCCGCCGAGAAAACTTCGGAGCTGGCGTTCACGGAAAGCCAGAAGCAGGCTTTGCTCACCCTGCTTGCGGACGATGATCCCAAGGTCTACGAGAGCATTCGGGACACGATTATTGATCAGGGGCCGGCTGCGGGCGAATGGATGCGGCAGCATCGGCTGGAGGATGACCGCAGGCTGCGCAGGCGGGTGACCGAGATTGTCAGCCACTTCGACCGACTGGCGACGGAGACCGAGTTTCTTAAGTTCTGCCTCAACAAGAGCGACAAAATCAATGTGGAGCGGGGGGCGTGGTTATTGTGCCGGACCCGGTATCCCGAAATCAGCGTCAGCGGATACGAGGCCATTCTGGACAGCTATGTCGCGGACCTGATGGGACGAATCGATTTTGGCGCTTCGCCGGGGCGGATACTGGGGACGATCAATTTTTACCTGTACCAATATCTCGGTTTCGGAGGGGACATGGAGGACTATTACGACCCGCAGAACAGCTATTTGTGCCGGGTTATCGATCGCCTTCGGGGGAATCCGATCAGTCTGAGCGCCGTCTACCTTTTTATCTGCCGGCGCTTGCATCTGCCGGTGGTGGGGATCGGGATGCCGGGACACTTCATCTGCCGCTTTCAAACCCCGCGCGAGCAGATCTACATTGATCCCTTTCAACGGGGCAAACTGATGACCAAGGGGGACTGCATCAAGATGCTGATTCAATCGGGTCACGAGTACCACGACGGATTTATCACGCCGGTCACGCCGCGCAGGATGCTGCTGCGCATGTGCTCAAATCTTCAGCACGCCTATTCGATCCGGGAAAAGCAGTCAGAGGCGAACCGGATGCAGCACTACATCGTGGCGCTCTCGCGCTGAAGTCGCTTAGCGGCCGAGTTCTTCCAGACGGGCCTTCGCGCCCTCGTGATCGGGATCACCCCGCAGCGTGCGTTCGAAAAACATCGCCGCGCCGGACGGATCGTTTTTTGCGAGGCGCAGTTCACCCAAGTCAAACGCGGCCAGATGGAAGGTGGGCTCCAGCTCCAGGGCTCTCGTGAAATTGTATTCGGCCAGATCCGAACGGCCGGAGGTCGCGTAGATCTTGCCGAGGAAATAGTGGGCAAAGTGATGCGGTTTCAGTGCGACGATTTCCTCGTAGACACGGCGGGCGGATTCAAGATCACCGACGGTGAGGTAGCTGCGGGCGAGGTTGTTCAACATCACCCAATTGTCCTTGGTCACGGAGAGGGTGTGGGTGAACAGGGTGATATTGTTCCTCCAGTGGTGGATCTGGAGCCGGCATGTCCACAGCAGCACGACAGCCAAGACGACGCCCAGCCCCGTGCGAAGCCTGCGTGTCTCGGTTGACAATCCCGCCGGGAACGCGAGCAGGGCGATGCCCCAGAAGAGGCCGGTTGTGGCCATGTAGGTGTATCGATCCGCAGAAGCCTGCCCGCCCACCTTCAAGAGGCCGACGACGGGGACGAGGGTGCCAAGAAACCAGAACCAGCCGGTGAGAAGAAACGGACGGGCTTTCAGATTGATCGCCGCGACGTAGGTGACGCCGAAGAGGGCCATTCCAGCGGCGGCCAGCTGTTCGGTCGGGATTCGACTTGGAAAGGGATAGAACAGGCCCAGTCCGGCCGGCCAAAACGTGTTTTGGAGATAGCCGCCGTAGGCGACAATCGCGTTCCCGAGGCGAAGATCGAAAGGAGGAGTCGCGCTTGCCGCCATTTCACCAACGCTGACCTGTGATTGAAATGTGAAGGCGGAGCAGGCGGCGGCGAGGGCGAAGAAGGGGATTTTTTCCGCGACGAGGCGGCCCCATTTTCTCGGGTTGCCACGAGCACGATCAAAGGGCCAAAAGTCCAGCAGGAGCAGCTGACAGGGCAGAGTGACGATCATCGGTTTTGACATCAGCCCGAGGAAAAAAAATCCGAGGGTGGCGAAGAGCCAGAGCGGCTTTTCGGAGCGGGCGTATCGCGCATAGACGAGCAACGCGGCGTGCCAGAAAAGCCCGCACAGGACGTCTTTCCGCTCCGCGATCCATGCGACGCTCTCCACGTGCAGCGGATGCCATGCGAATAGCGCGGCGATGAGAAAGGCGGCCGGCGTGTTGTTCAACGCGGTGATGAAAAAAAAGAACAAAAGGACGGCGCTGAAGGCGTGGATGACCAGGCTGGTCACGTGATGGCCGCCGGGTTCGAGACCGTAGAATTCCACGTCCACCATGTGCGACAGCCAGCACAAGGGTCTCCAGTAGTCGATTTCAGCCTTGGTGAAAGCCCAGATCACGCCGTCCCAGGTCAGGCCTTGGTTGACGTGCGGGTTGTCCGTGACGAAGAGCGGATCGTCGAAGCTGATGAAATCGTAGCCGGCCGTCGGCAGGTAGAGCAGGATCGTCACGATCCAGAGGATCAGTGCCAGAGCCGGACGCAGTCGCGGGTCAGATTTCCGTTCCGGCTCCATCAAGCTGGCGCAGGCGTTTGTCGATGATGAAGGGGCCAAAGGGCAACAGTCCCGCGAAGAAGAAGCCGCAGACCCGTTTCAGGGGCCAATCATGCGCGGCCCAGACTCGGATCAAGGTGAGGACATAAGCCACGAAGAGGGCCCCGTGCGCCATGCCCGTGACGCGCACCGCCATCGGTTGTCCCGCCAAATACTTGAGCGGCATTGCCACAAAAAGGAGCAGCAGAAACGAGACTCCCTCGACGAGTCCGATCAGGCGTAACCATTCAATGAGCGAGCGTCCGTTCATGCGCGGGCGACTTTAGTGGGACCCGCCCGAGGGACCAGCTTTTTGGCGTGGTCTTGCGGGGTGTTCCGTTGTAAAGACGCTGCCGCGCTATGAGAATACTATTCGCCCTTTTGTCCCTGTCCGCCTTGCTGATCGCCCGGTCGGAGGCCTCCACCGTGTTGGTGGAAGCCGAGTCGTTCCAAAGTTTCGGAGGCTGGAAGCTGGACACGCAGTTCATCCAGATCATGGGCTCGCCCTACCTGCTGGCCCACGGGCTGGGCAAAGCGGTCGAGGATGCCAGGGGAGAAGCGACCATCACAAAGGCGGGCGAGTATCGGGTTTGGGTGCGAACCAAGGACTGGGTCGCGAGATGGAAAGCACCGGGTACGCCGGGACGCTTTCAGTTGCTCGTTGATGGGAAACCGTTGGCGGAGACATTTGGAACCAAGGGGGCTGACTGGCATTGGCACGACGGTGGAACGATCAAGCTCGCGGCGGGCAAGGTGAATCTGGTCCTTCATGACCTGACGGGATTTGACGGGCGATGCGACGCGATCCTGTTTTCGGACGAAAAAGGATTCGTTCCGCCGAACGATTCCCGGCCGGTTGCCGAATGGCGCATGGATCTGGCCGGATTGCCGCGCGGAGCGGAGGAACTGGCGCCTTTCGATCTCGTGGTCGTCGGTGGTGGCTACGGCGGTCTTGGCTCCGCGATCGCGGCGGCCCGGATGGGATGCAAGGTCGCGCTGATTCAGGACCGTCCGGTCCTGGGCGGCAACGGCAGCTCCGAGATCCGGGTCTGGGCCAAGGGCGGCACCCGGCGCGGTGAGTTCAACATGCTTGGCGAAATCGTTGAGGAGTTCGCCGACTTCGCGAAGGCATCCCCCGGCACGTTCGAGGAGTTTGGGGACGCGAAGAAGGAGGAGATCGTTCGGGCTGAAAAGAACATCTCGCTCTTTCTGAACCATCACGCCTATCAGGTTGAGAAGGGCGGCAAGGAGATCCGGGCGGTTCTGGCTTTCGACACCCGCTCCGGACGAATCAAACGCTTTCCCGGCAAGCTGTTCGCGGACTGCAC
>JADHOF010000304.1 GCA_016779125.1 Verrucomicrobiia bacterium
AAATGAAATCCCAACTTTCCCAATCCGTTGGCGTCCCCGGATCTGTTGGAGAAATCCAACCTTGAACTCGTATCCGCCAGCAGATTCGGGAAGGCCCGCAGATTGTTTTAGAGAAATGAATTCTCAGGTTCCCAATCCGTTGGCGTCCCCGGATCTGTTGGAGAAATCCAACCTTGAACTCGTATCCGCCAGCAGATTCGGGAAGGCCCGCAGATTGTTTTGGAGAAATGAATTCTCAGGTTCCCAATCCGTTGGCGTCCCCGAATCTGTTGGAGAAATCCAACCTTGAGCTCGTATCCGCCAGCAGATTCGGGAAAGCCCGCAGATTGTTTTTGAAGAAATGAAATCCCAACTTTCCCAATCCGTTGGCCTTCCCGAATCTGTTGGAGAAAAGCAGGATGACCCGATTACCCGCGAGTTCATCGGCCATGCAATGAAGGTGCATTCGGCGGTCGGTCCGGGATTGAACGAGGAGCTTTATCATCAGGAGCTGGTCGGGGCATTGACCACTGCGGGCATGCCTCATGTGTCCAAGCCGAAGCGGGATTTGGTTTATCGGGGAATTGCCGCCGATACGTTCGAGCCTGATTTCGTCGTGCAGGATCACTTCATTCCTGAACTGAAATGTCTTCGCGGCCCTTTTGCCCCAGCGCATCTGGTTCAAGTCTTTTGCTACTGCAAGTTCTGGCAGATTCGGTCAAGCCTCCTCGTGGATTTTGGAAAGCAGAGTCTGCAATGGAAGCGTCTGCTTTACCGCTCCCGTGCCGGTCTTCTCCCTGACATAGATCCTCCCGCCAACATTCCCAACCGGGACCTGGCGGCAAACATGGTTGCTGCCGTTGGCGACTGTCTGCACGAACTCGGGCTCGGCTATCGGGAATCCACTTGGAAAGGATTGGTTTCCGCCGCGCTTCAGGCCGCCGGGTTGAGAATCCGAACCAGTCCATCCGCCACCGTGCTTGGTCATCCGGAAACCTTGTTTTCAAGTCTTGTTGTCGAAGACACCTGCGCCGTGCTGGTCACCGCACTCACCGACGGAATCACTGCTTCCGACCGCGCCATACTCCAAACCCACCTCCGCTGGCTCAATCTGGGTTGGGGCATTGTCCTGCATTTCGGCAAAACAAACGCCGACTTCGCTTTCGTCAATCGTCTGAACAAATGAGTCCGAAAGTCCCCAATCAGTTGACCTTCCCGAATCCGCTGGAGAAATCCTCAGCAAACAACCTGATGACCCCCAACAGATTCGGGAAGGCCAGCAGATGATTTTTGAAGAATGAAATCCCAGATTCTCCGATCAGTTGGCCTCCCCGAATCCGCTGGAGAAATCCTCAGCAAACAACCCGCTGACCCCCGACAGATTCGGGAAGGCCAGCAGATGATTTTTGAAGAATGAAATCCCAGATTCTCCGATCAGTTGGCCTCCCCGAATCTGCTGGAGAATTTCTCAGCAAACAACCCGCTGACCTCAAACAGGTTCGGGAAGGCCAGTAGATGACTTTCGAGAAATAAGATCCCACTTTCCCAATCAGTTGGCCTTCCCGAATCTGCTGGAGAAATCAAATCATGAACCCGCACCGCCGCACCTTCCTCCAATCCGCCGTCACCAGCACGGCGCTTTTCCCCGGCATCGTCCGGCAACTGCTGGCCGACTCCGGCGATCCTCTGGCGCCCAAGGCCTCGCCGTTTCCCGCCCGGGCGAAGAACATCATCTTTCTCTTCATGACCGGCGGCGTCTCGCACGTCGACACCTTCGATTTCAAACCCAGCCTGACCCGCGATCACGGCAGGGAGATCAAGGCCGACCATCCCGAGATCAAGGATCGCCCCGGATACGAACGCATCTTTCTCAAACGCCCGCAGTGGGAGTTTCAGCCACACGGCCAATGCGGCACGGAGGTCAGCAGCCTGTTTCCGCACGTCGGCGGATGCGTGGACGACATCGCGTTGATCCGTTCCATGCACACCTCCCACTCGAACCACTACAACGCCACGCTCGGCATGCACACCGGCTCCTTCGCCTTTGCCCGGCCCAGCATCGGCTCCTGGGTCAGCTACGGACTCGGCACGTTGAACCGCAACCTGCCGGGCTTCGTCGTCATCGCCCCCAGGCAGACCTATGCCGGCACGCAGGTTTATGCGAACGACTTCCTGCCCGGCGCGCATCAGGGCACGCTCGTTGTGCCCGGAGACCGGCCGGTTGCCAATGTCACCCCGCGCGTGCCCCTCGATCGTCAGTCGCTCGAACTGGCCGCGCTGCGCGGCATCAACGAATCCCATCTCGTGTCACGCGGCGGAAACGATCCCCTGCTCGAAGGGCGGCTGCGAACGTTTGAAACCGCCTTCGGCATGCAGATGGCCGTGCCCGAAGCCTTCGATTTCAAACAGGAGACGGATTCCACCCTGGAAAGCTACGCCCTGAAACGCGGCCAGACCACGGGCTTCGGCTGGCAATGTCTCGCGGCTCGGCGGCTGGTCGAGCGCGGGGTCCGTTTCGTCGAACTCATCGACACCGGTTCCGCCGGCAACTGGGATGCCCATGGCGATATGATGACCCACGTCGGCCTGGCGAAGAACGTCGACCAACCCATCGCCGCCCTCCTCAAAGACCTGAAACAACGCGGCATGCTTGACGACACCCTCGTCGTCTGGACCTCCGAATTCGGCCGCACCCCGTTCAACAACCAAGCCGACGCCAAGGGCCGCGAACACCACAATTGGGCCTTCAGTTCATGGCTCGCCGGCGGCGGCGCGAAAGGCGGCATCGTCCACGGTGCGACGGACGAACACGGCCTGCGCGCCGTGGAGCAGCCGGTCCACGTCCACGACTTCCACGCCACCATCCTGCACCTGATGGGCTTTGATCACGAAAGGCTGACCTACCGCCACGCCGGCCGTGATTACCGCCTCACGGATGTCGAGGGACACGTGGTGAAAGGGGTGCTGGCGTGAGCGTCATCCGGGAGCCATGGCGACACATCGGCGGGCTCAATCCTCATTATCCATGAAACCGACTCTTGCTTTCCTCGTTACGCTGCTCCTCGCGCCGGCGGCCCCGTTGCATGCCGCTGAGCCCGCCCGGCCCAACGTCCTCTTCGTGGTCTTCGACGATCTGAACAACCGAATCGGCTGCTACGGCGATCCGGTGGCGAAGTCCCCGAACCTTGATCGGCTGGCGGCTCGCGGCACGGTGTTCACGCGGGCCTACTGCCAGCAGCCGATCTGCGGTCCATCGCGCGCGTCATTCATGAGCGGGCGCCGGCCGGACTCACTCGGCATCACGAGCATGACGAAGTATCTCTACGATCTGCATCCCGATGCGGTGACGATTCCGCAGTGGTTCATGCAGCACGGCTACACGTCCATGAGCATCGGCAAGGTGCTGGGCGGCTATGGGAATCCGGAGCACTTCAAAAAACTCAGCGTGCCCGACCGCCGCACCGGCGGAAAAACGAAGGATGAGTTCGCGTTGCCAAAAGGGGCTGCTTTGCCGCCGAACCTCGCGAAGGACCCGCTCTGTGAGAATCGCGATGTGCCGGACGAGGCGTGCTTTGATACCGTGTCGGCCAACCTCGCGATCACCGAATTGCGGGCGCTCGCGAAGAAGCCGGAGCCCTTCTTCCTCGCGCTGGGCCTGTTCAAGCCGCACACGCCTTACAAGGTGCCGAAACGCTACTGGGACCTGTATCGGCGCGAGGACATCCCGGCCATCGAGCCCGCCGCTCGTCCGCGCAACGCTCCCGACATCGCTTTCCACGCGAACCACGAAATCCTCGGCGAACCGAGTGCCCGCCGCTTGCTCGACGAGGAAGCGCGGCGCGAGATCCGCCACGGCTACTACGCCGCGATGAGCTTCGCCGATGCGCAATTTGGCCGCGTGCTGGACGCGCTCGATGAACTGAAGCTCGCGGACAACACCATCGTCGTCATCATCGGCGACAACGGCTTTCACCTCGGCGAGCACGACGTCTGGGGCAAAATGACCTTGTTTGGTTGGGACGCCCGCGTGCCGCTCATCATCAGTGCCCCCGGCATCGGCAAGGGCGGCGCGAAGACGAGCGCCATCAGCGAGTTGATCGACATCTTTCCCACGCTGACGGACCTCAGTGGCCTTCCGTCTCCTCCGCAGCTCGACGGCACCAGCCTCGTGCCTGTGCTCAAGGACGCCAGCACCACGGTGAAGACCGCCGCGCTCACGCAGCATCCGCGTCCCGCGCTTTACTGGGGCGGCGGTCCGCAGTCCTTGCCGCAAGTGATGGGCTACGCGTTCTGGACCGACCGCTGGAGCTACCACGAGTGGCGTGATTTTAAGACCGGCCACATCGTCGGCCAGGAACTCTACGACCAGCAGACCGATCCGCTGGAAACCGTGAACCAGGCGGGAACCGTGGATGCCGCCGCAGTAATCCCGGCGCTCTCAGAACAACTCGATGCGCTGGTGAAATGAGTCAAAAGGAACAATTCCGAACCATGAGATACATACTCCCACTCCTCACCGCCCTGCTGCTCGCGCCGCTGGCCGCGTCGCACGCCGCCGACACACCGAAACCCGCCGTCAAAGTCACGCAGGAGCTTCTAAACAGCATCCACGTCACGCCGAAGCTAATCTTCGATCCGATGCCCGCCTATGGGCAAAAGTATCTGCCCTTCGCGATGGCCGCGAGCATGGAGTCCACGAAGAAAGGCCGTCTCTGGACCTGCTGGGCGGGCGGACAGGACGGACCGAATGCCTACCTACTGGCGAGCTACAGCGATGACCAGGGCAAGTCGTGGCGCGATCCGGTTTTCGTGATCGATCCTCAAGCGCACGGGCTGAAGATGGGCACGCGGCTCGGCTCGTTCTGGTGCGATCCGAAGGGGCGGCTCTGGCTGTTCTTCCATCAGTCGGTCGGCATGTTCGACGGCAGTTGCAGCAACTGGTTCGTCCGCTGCGACGATCCCGATGCGGAGAAGCCCGTGTGGACGGAGCCGGTTTACATCGGCTTCGGCGCCTCGCTCAACAAACCCATCGTGCGCAAAAACGGCGAGTGGATCT
>JADHOF010000025.1 GCA_016779125.1 Verrucomicrobiia bacterium
CCGGTCCTGGCTTTTGGTCTGCGCACTGATTTTCGGGGCGAGCTGTTTCCAGGCAGTGCCCGCCTCTTGGCCGTGGCGGACAACCTCAGCGAAATAAAAACGATCTGCCACTGCGGGCGAAAGGCGACAATGGTGCTGCGGCTCGCGGCCGACGGCTCGCCCGTGTCCGAAGGCGACCAGATCGAGATCGGCGGCAACGAACTCTACATCTCGGTTTGCCGGCGTCATTTCAAGGACCGTAACCCGCGCGGCTGATCTACGTGAGCGCCTCCCAACAAGTCACCGTCCAGCAACCCGCCGAGTTGTTGAAGTTTCTCCTCGCCACCTGGCCCGAGGCGAAGCGCAAGACGCTGCAGAACTGGCTCAAGTTCCGACAGGTGTCCGTGAACGGGGTAGCGGTCACGAAGTTCAACCACCCGCTGTCACGCGGCGACATCGTCGCAATCGGAAAGTCCGCTCCGTCTGCCCCCGCCGGGAAAATCGGGGCCGGCATTCGCATCCGCCACGAAGACGGGCATCTGATCGTCATCGAGAAGCCGTCCGGTCTGCTCAGCATGGCCAGCGAGCGGGAGCGGGACCGCACGGCCTATGCGCAACTGATGCACCACGCGCGGCGCGGCGATCCCAAATCGCGGGAGCGCGTGTTCATCGTGCACCGACTCGACAAGGAGACCTCGGGCCTGATGGTCTTCGCGCGATCCGAGGAGGCAAAACGGTTTCTTCAGGACCACTGGGACCAGACCAAAAAACGCTACCTCGCCGTCACCACGGGGCGCCCGCGAGCCGAGTCCGGCCGCTACGAAACGCACCTCGACGAGTCCGACCCGCTCCGCGTCCGATCCCTTCCCAAACCGGGCAACAAGACCCGTCATGCGGTCACGGAATACCGGGTCATCCAATCCTGTGAACGCCACTCCCTCGTCGAACTGACCCTGGTCACGGGACGCCGCCATCAGATTCGCGTGCACCTGGCGGGGGACGGCTGCCCGATCATCGGGGACGAGCGCTACGGAAACGGCTCGAATCCCGCCGGTCGTCTCGGACTCCATTCCGCCTCGCTCGAGTTCCGCCATCCGGTCACAAAACAACAACTCCGCTTCGAGAGTCCACTGCCCCCGGAACTGGCGAAATTTGACCGCTGGTGAAATTCGCGCAGCGCGGTTTAAAATGACACCGGGCGCTCCGCCGAAAGTCACGACGCCGCGTAGTCCCAGCGCTGGCCGATCTGAATCGCGGCCCTCTTCTCAAAGCAGGACGCGAAGCCGGGAGATCGGTTTGGTTCATGTCACCCATGAATTTCTCGGACGACAGCCCGAGGCCGTTTGGTCCTCCCCTTGCTGGAAGGCGGGGGAATGCCGTCCACGGGTGTCAAATCAGCTTGGATCTCCGGCCTCGCCGCATCGGGCGCGGTCTGCGCCGGAATCGCGATCGGGTCTCGCGGCTTCGCGCATTTTGATCCCGAGCTGATCTTCTACGCGATCGGCTCGGTGTTGACTGCCTTCGCCGTGGCCTTCCGGTTCACGACATGGTCCCAACGCCCCCCCACACGCATCTACCTGCGACGCGGAATCGAACTGCTTTTCAAAGGCGGCCTCCGCCGTCCCGCCGCGGTGGCCACGATCGCCACCGCAGACAAATACGTGGCGCAAAACTTCATCCGCCGGCGAAGCGGGTATCGCTGGATCATGCATCTGTGCCTTTCGGGCGGATGCACGCTGGCCTTCGCCCTGACGTTTCCCCTCGTGTTCGGCTGGATCCATTTCAGTCCCTTGGCCGGTGATCCGGAGATCTATCAGGTGAACCTTTTCGGATTCGCTGTGGACCGGTTTCACATTCACGGACTGAAGGGAGCCCTGATGTTCAACCTGTTGAACATTGCTGCGGTGATCGTGCTGGTCGGGCTGGTCATGGCCGCGATCCGTCGCGTCACCGATGCCGGCGAACGCGCAACGCAGAAGTTCTTCGAGGATATCCTGCCGTTGCTGCTGATCTTCGCCGTCACCGCCACCGGCCTCGCGTTGACGGTCAGCTACAAATTTCTGAACGGAGCCGGCCACCACCTCTGGGTCGTGGTTCATCTCTTCAGCGTGCTGGCGCTGCTCTTCTACATTCCCTTCGGAAAACTGTTTCACATGTTCCAACGCGTCTGCTCGCTCTGCGTGGCCCTCTACAAACGCGCCGGCGAAAACGGACCACGCGCCTTTTGCGCCCGATGCGGCGAGGACTTCACCTCGGCGATGCACGTCAAGGACATGAAAGGCGTGCTCGACGAGCTCGGCTTCAACTACCGCTTCGCCACCCCGACCGGCGAGGTGCACTACCAGGACATCTGCCCCGCCTGCCGCCGCCGATTGGTGGCGCTGAATCAAGGGGCTTCCCTCGGCCGATGAACTTTCACACGAACACTCTTTGATCCACCGTGGCCACCCTCACTTTAAAATCCGAAGAAGCCTACATCGACCAGTTCGGCCCGACATTGAACTACACACCGGTCGGAGGATGGGATTCGCGCGAGCCGGACAAGATGGTGAAAACCCACTGCTGCTTCTGCGGCGTGCAGTGCGGCATCCAGCTCAAGGTGAAGGACAACCGTGTGATCGGTTTCGAACCGTGGGAGGAATTCCCTGTCAACAGGGGCAAGCTGTGCCCGAAGGGCGTGAAGCGGTACATGCAGAACGAGCATCCCGACCGCCTGAAAGCGCCGCTCATCCGGAGCGAGGATGGTTTTCGGGAAGGAACCTGGGAGGAGGCCTATTCGAAGACGGTCTCCGAGATCAGACGAATTCAGCAATCCTACGGGAAGGATTCCTTCGCCTTTCTCGGGGGCGCGTCGATGACCAACGAAAAGGCCTACCTGAACGGCAAGTTCGCCCGCATCGCGCTTCAAACCAAGAACATCGACTACAACGGCCGGCTCTGCATGGTCAGTGCCGGCGCCGCCAACAAGATGGCCTTCGGCATCGACCGCGCCGCCAATCCCTGGAGCGACATTCCGAAGACGGACGTCATCATCCTCACAGGCACCAATCTGGCGGAATGTTTCCCCATCCTGACGGACTACATCTGGAAGGCCCGCGACAACGGGGCGAAGATCATCGTGATCGATCCCCGAATCACCCCGATCGGACGCACCGCCGACCTCTTCCTCCCGGTCCGCCCCGGTCGCGACAGCGCGCTCTGCCACGGCATCCTGCACGTGATGGTGAAGAACGGATGGATTGACGAGGACTTCATCTCCGAACACACCGAAGGTTGGGACGCCGTTCGCGAGCTCGTCAAAAAGTACACGCCCGAACACACCGAAAAGATCACCGGCGTTCCCGCCGCCAGCATCATCAAGTGCGCTGAAATCTGGGGGCCTGCCAAAAAGTCGATGCTGCTCCACGCGCGCGGCATCGAGCATCACACGAAGGGTGTCGAGAATGTGCTCAGCTACATCAACCTCGTGCTCTCAACCGGGCGCATCGGCCAGGAAGGCTCCGGCTACGGAACCATCACGGGGCAGGGCAACGGACAAGGCGGACGCGAGCACGGGCAACGCTGCAACCAACTGCCCGGCGGTCGTGACATCAACAACCCGGCGCATCGCAGGCAGGTGTCCGACTTCTGGGGGATCAACGAGACCGATCTGCCGGGGGAGGGACTCACCGCCTGCGAGATCATCGACGCCATCGAGCGCGGCGAGATCAAGGGACTTCTCTCCATCAGCTTCAATCCGCTCGTCTCGATTCCCGACACGGCCCGGACACGCAAGGCCTTGGAGAAGCTGGAATACTACGGCGCCATCGATTTCTTCCTCAACGAAACCGCCCGGTTTGCGGACGTCGTCTTCGCGGGTTCCCTTCAGGAGGAGGACCACGGCACGGTGACGAACGGCGAGGGCCGTTGCATTCGTCTCAACCAATCGGTCACCCCGCCCGGGGACGCGAAGCTGGATTGGGAAATCATCTGCGAACTCGGCAAACGCCTCGGCCAGGAACGGCATTTCGCCTTCACCGATCCCGGCGAGATGTTCAAGGAACTCACCGCAGCCAGCAAAGGCGGGCCGATCGATTACAGCGGCATGACTCATGAGCGCGTGGAGCGGGAGCACGGCCTCTTCTGGCCCTGTCCGGCGCCGGATCACCCCGGCACCCCCCGCCTGTTTGAGGGCGGACAGTTTGCCCACGCCGACGGCCGGGCAAAGTTTCACGCCTTCGAATACCGTCCTCCTGCCGAGGACGTTGATCAGGAATATCCGATCTTCTTCACCACCGGCCGGGTCGTTTCACAATACCTCAGCGGAACCCAGACGCGCCGCATCGGCAGCCTCGTCGACCAATATCCCGAACCCCTTTGCGAAATGCATCCCATCCTCGCCGGCAAACTGGGAATCAAAGACCGCGATCTCGTGCGCGTCGCGACTCGCCGGGGAGAAATGACCCTCCCGGCCCAGGTCGTCAAAAGCATCCGTCCGGACACCGTGTTCGTGCCCTACCACTGGTCCGGCAAGAAGGCGGCCAACCAGCTCACCAACCGCAGGCTCGACCCGATCTCCAAGATCCCGGAATTCAAAGTCTGCGCCTGCAAGGTGGAAAAGGCCGGTTCGAGATGAAATCAGCGAGCGCGTCCCCACTCGTAGCGCAGGCTTCCAAGCCTGCCGTGTCGCGGATTTCCAAATCCGCTTATCGATGCCTATTCGAGCGGCTCCAAATCCCCTCCCCCCCAAGCACTCCCCCAACGCCAATCCGCCGGCTCCGTGCACAGCTTCGCCAGAACGGGATTCCTACGAATCTAGCTCCGAGCCCGCTCCATTTCCGCGTCGTCACGAATCCAGTGATCATACGACTCCGGCTGCCAGAAAGGTTCCGCGCCCAGCCCCAAAATCGCCTTCGCCCGTCGCGATGTGAACTGCTTCCACGATTTCACGATCTCACCCAGCAGATGGTTTGGCAGAGGACAGACGATCACATGAACATGGTTCGGCATCACAACCCAATCATCGAGCCGGTATCGGACTCCGTCAAAAAAACGCAGCGCTCCCGATACCAGCCTCACGATCTCGGGTCGTCGCAGATGGCAAGAGCCCGCGCCTTGATCAAGATACCGTTCGATCTTCCGACGGAGTTCGCGCCCGGAATTCCGCTGCTCACCCTTCTTCGAATCGCCGGCGGACGCCTTGTTTTCAAGAAGCCGGATCCGATTCGCCCGATCGGCATCAAAGCGCAAAAGCCTGCCCGTCAAGACACGGAGTTCCAAGTCTGTGAGCGGGACTTGAAGTTCGAATCCGCCCTTGCTGACAACGCCTGCCGGCTTGGAAGCCGGCGACACGGCAGGTTTCGAAACGTGCGCTCCGTAAGGGAAAGCTCGCGAACCGCTCGCCGCAGAATCGGAGGAGCCCGATGAAAGACTACGAGTTCTTCATCGACCAGTCGCGGTGTATCGGCTGTCAGGCCTGTGTCCAGGCCTGCGGGGAATGCGACACACATCGCGGCACCCCGATGATTCATCTCGAATACGTCCACCGCCCGACCGGAGTGCAGACGGCACCGGTCGTGTGCATGCATTGCGAGGACCCGACCTGCGCGAAGGTCTGCCCGGCGGACGCGATCAAGCAGGACGACCACGGCGTGGTGATGAGCGCCGCGAAACCGCGCTGCGTCTCCTGTTCCAACTGCGTCATCGGATGTCCCTTCGGCGTTCCGAAAATGCAGGTCAGCTTCGAGCTGATGATGAAGTGCGACATGTGCTACGACCGCACCAGCGTCGACAAGAAGCCCATGTGCGCCACCGTCTGCCCGAGCGAGGCGCTCTACTACGGTCCCAGAGATTACATCGAAAAGCACCGGCGCGAGACCCCGGTCAACGAGTTCCACTTCGGCCGGCAGGTCGTCCGCACCAAGGTCAACATGATGACGGCCCCCTCGCGCGGGGAGATCAACGTCGACATCACCCAATACATGTCGGGCGCCGAAGCGGAGATCGATCCGATGTTCGATGCGCGGGACGGTGCGCCGGACGCGGCCCGCTTCGCGGTTTGGGAAGGATAGGAAACACCCGTCATGAACCACCACCCGATCCGACAGTCCGAGGAACACGCGCTTTCGCGACGGCAGTTCTCCGCGTTCTGCGCCTGCGCCGCCGTGGCTCTCGCGGCCGGAATTCCGTTGAAGCGAAAACTGCTGGTCCCACCCGAGGCCGACCAGGCCATCGCGGTCGCGCAAATCGACGAGATCGAGCCCGGCACCGCGATCCAGTTCGACTATCCGTCCGAGGGGCATCCCTGCATCTTGGTGCGATTCTCCGAGGAGGAGTTCACCGCCTTCAGCTCCAGTTGCACGCACCTGATGTGTCCGGTTCATTTCGAGGCCTCCACAGCCCAATTTGTCTGTCCGTGCCACCACGGATTCTTCGACGCGAAAGACGGCAGTGTGATCGCAGGCCCGCCCCGCCGCCCCTTGCCGCGATACGAAGTCACCCTTGCCGACGGACAAATTCTCGTCGGCCCGAATCTGATTCAGGCAAAAGTCACAAGTTGAAGTCCATGATCCCCTGCATCCCTCCAAACGCCCCCTTTGACGCCCGGCAACGCGCCTGGCTGAACGGCTGGCTTGCCGGCATTTTCGCCGACGCCGGCATGGCCGCAGGCCCGGTGTCCGCCGCGCCTCCCGTGGACCTCAAACCGCTGTTGATCATGTACGGCAGCCAGTCCGGCTCCGCCGAGGGGATCGCAAAGGGCCTGGGCAAACACGCGAAGAGCCGCGGATTTGAAGCCCGCGTGATGGAGCTGAACGACTACTCGAAGATCGATCTCACGAAGGAAGAGAATCTCGTCATCGTGACCAGCACCTGGGGCGAGGGGGATCCGCCGGACAACGCGCTCGAATTCTGGAATTTCATCAAGGCGGAGGACGCGCCCAAACTCAACCACCTGCGCTATTCGGTGCTCGCGTTGGGGGACTCCAGCTACAGCGAATTCTGCGGCGCGGGAAAAAATTTCGACGAGCGCCTCGCGGCTCTGGGCGCGACCCGGTTTCACGACCGTGTCGATTGTGATGTGGACTACGAGGAGCCCTCCGAGCTTTGGGGCAGGGCGATGTGGGACAAGCTGGGCGAATTGGCCGGCTCGAATTCGGACGAAATCGAAGGCGAACCCGCCATCGAGGACGAATCGATCGTCTACAGCCGGAAACACCCCTTTCCGGCCAAACTTCTCACCAACCGCCTTCTGAACAAACGCGGTTCCGCCAAGGACACGAGACATTTCGAGATCAGCCTCGCGGGCTCCGGCCTCGACTACGAAGCCGGCGACGCGCTGGGTGTCATGCCGCAAAACTGCCCCGACCTGGTAAGCGACATCATCAAGGCCCTGGGCTCCGCCACGGACACCGTCGTACCTCTGCCCGACGGCGGCGAAGCCCCGCTCCGCTCTGCGCTGCGGGAAGCCTACGCGATCACCCAACCGACGCCTTCACTGATCAAGGCCGTCGCCGAGAAATCCGCAGACGCCGAACTGATCGAACTGTTGAAACCCGACAACAAGGCAAAGCTTGGCGAGTGGCTCTGGGGCCGTGAGGTGATCGACCTCCTTCTCGCCTATCCGGCCGCCAGGTTTGAAGCGGTCGATTTCGTGACTCACCTTCGAAAACTGCAGCCGCGCCTCTATTCGATCTCCTCCAGCCCCAAGGCGCATCCCGGCGAAGTGCATCTGACCGTCGCGGCGGTCCGCTACGAATCTCACGGACGCAGCCGCAAAGGCGTGTGCTCCACCTTCCTCGCGGATCGCGTGGATCTCAATTCAACGACCGTGCCGGTGTTCGTCCAGGTGTCGCACGGCTTCCGCGTTCCGGAGAACCCGGACACGCCCATGATCATGGTGGGCCCGGGCACCGGCATCGCCCCTTTCCGCGCCTTTCTCGAAGAGCGCCTCGCCACACAGGCAAAAGGGAGGAACTGGCTGTTCTTCGGCGACCAGCGCAAGGAGTTCGATTTCATGTATCGGGACGAACTGGAGGGATTTCAACAGTCCGGGCTGCTGAACCGCCTCGACCTCGCCTTCTCACGGGACCAGGGAGAAAAGGTCTATGTGCAGAACCGCATGACCGAGCACGCCGCCGAACTGTGGAAATGGCTGGAAGAGGGCGCGCACTTCTACGTCTGCGGCGACGCCAAGCGGATGGCGAAGGATGTCGACGAGGCGCTTCACAAGGTGATCGAAACCGAAGGCGGCCTGTCACCCGAATCGGCGGGCGACTACGTGAAGAAACTGAAAGCCGACAAGCGCTACCAACGGGACGTATATTGAAATGAGCACTGCACTCCCCTTCCAGGAAATCGCCGGACAGGCGTTGAACGACGAGCAGACGGCCTACCTCCAGGGCCTTTTCTCCGGCCTCGCAAACCGGGGCCTGAAATTCACCGACGTTCAAGCGGACCCGACCGGCCCGCGCCCGGCCACCGACGAGGATTTGATTTTTGAGGAACGTGTGAAGCGGGACCTGCATCCGCTCGACGCCTTCGATTCGTTTCTTGAAGACGCCGCCGACAATCGCGCGCCGGCCAAGGAAAACGTCTTTCGCTACAAGTGGAACGGCCTCTTCTTCCTCGCCCCGTCCAGCGACGCCTACATGTGTCGCCTGCGAATTCCCGGCGGATTGGTGAAGTCATTTCAATTGCGGGAACTCGCGAAGATCTCGAGGGACCTCACCACGGGCTACATCCAGATCACCACCCGCGCGAATTTCCAGCTGCGCAACATCGAGCCTCACAATGCGCCGGCGCTGCTCAGCCGCATCCAGTCCATCGGCCTCAGCAGCCGGGGGGCCGGTGCCGACAACATCCGCAACATCACCTGCTCGCCGACCGCAGGCATCGACCCTCATGAGCTGATCGACACGCTGCCCCTCGCGCAGGAACTCGGCCAGTACATCATCCACCACCGGGAGTTCTACGATCTGCCACGCAAGTTCAACATCGCCTTTGACGGCGGCGGACTCATCAGCTCCGTGGAGGACACGAACGACATCGGCCTGCGCGCGGTGAAGATCGCGGACGGCACCGAGAAGATTCCGGCCGGGGTCTACTTCCGGGTCGCGCTCGGAGGCGCCACGGGACACAAATCCTTCGCCGAGGACGCAGGCGTGCTGGTGAAACCCGGCGAAATCATCAAGGTCACCGCCGCCCTGGTTCGGGTGTTCATCGCCAACGGCAACCGGACAAACCGGAAGAAGGCGCGGCTCAAACATCTGCTCGAAACCTGGACGCTCGAGCAATACATCGCCGAGGCGGAAAAGCTGCTCGGGTACGAATTGCTGAAGGCCCCGCTCGATCAGCAGGGTCAATTCTCCCTTGAGGCGAAGACCCTTCGCACCGAGGTGCCGCACTCGCACGAGGGCGTCTTCCCGCAGAAACAATCGGGCTTCAACTATGTGGGTGTCGGCATTCCGGTCGGCCAGATCACGCCGAAGCAGATGAACCGCGTCGCGGAACTCGCGGACCTTTACGGCAGCGGGGAGGTGCGGCTGACCGTCTGGCAAAACCTGATCATCCCGAACATCCCCGACACCTACGTGGGGACCGTGAGGAAGGCTCTCACCAAGGCGGGCCTTTTCGCGGAGCAATCCAACATTCGCAGCGGCTTCATCGCGTGCACCGGCAACAGCTACTGCAAGTTCGCGTCATCGAACACCAAGGGCCACGCGTTGGAGTTCATAAAGCATCTCGAAAAACGGGTCAGACTCGATCAACCGATCAACGTACACATCACCGGCTGTCCGCACTCCTGCGCCCAACACTACATGGGGGACATCGGACTGCTGGCCACCAAGGTGAAAGTCCAGGGCGAGAGCGTGGAAGGGTACCATGTGTTCATCGGAGGCGGCTTCGGCCGGAATCGCAAGGTCGGCCGCCAGGTCTTCACCGGGCTGACCTCGGAGCAGGTGAAGACGACCTTGGAAACGATGTTCAACATCTACCTGAAACGGCGGATCGAGAACGAATCCTTCCAATCCTTCACGAACCGTCACGATCTCGACGCCCTGCAGGGCATGTTCAGCAACGACGAATAAGGGCTTTCCACCTCAGGCTTTCCCGCCCTTGTCGCGTTTCTTCTTCGCGGCGGGTTTCGCGGAGCGCTCTTTCTTTCCCTTCGGCGGCCCGTACGTCTTGAGCAGGAGCTCATCAACGCGGGACCGGTCTTGCTTGTTGCGCAACGCCTCCAACATCGGATCTCCCGTGCGCTTCATCCAATCCTCCAATCGCCCGCGATAGTCGCCGATCGCGGCCTGATGATCGGTGTGTCCGATCAGGTTGTGAAGGCAGTCCGGATCGTTCCGCAAATCATAAAACTCCTCCGGCACCCGGTAGCGGAAAAGCTCGATGCGCGCGGCGATGTCCGCGTCCGCCTTCGCGGCGTCGGCCATGGCGGCGAAGGTGAGCCCCTCGTTGTTGTTTCGGTAGACGTGCTTGCCGTCGCTGAAGGGATTGTAGATGTAGGCGTATCGCGCGTCCTGAACGCATCGCATCGGCACGCCGTCGTCCCCCGCCTTGCTGTCGATCTGGGTGAACATGACGTCGCGCCCCTTCTGGTCTCCTCCGCGCAACAAGGGCAAAATGCTTCGGCCGTCCAGCTGGGCGGGTCCCGCCACGCCGGTGATTTCCAAAAAGGTCGGCAACAGATCGACGCCCGACACAAAGTGCGTGAGGTCGCGCGCGCCGGCTTTCACGTGTCCCGGCCATCGAACCAGGAACGGCGTGCGCGCGCTGTGGTACCAGGTGTTGCACTTGGCGAAGGGCACGGCGATGCCGTTGTCGGACATGAAGACGACCACCGTGTTTTCGGCCGCGCCGGATTCCTCCAACGCGCGCATGACCCGGCCGAATGTGTCGTCCAGACGCCGCGTGGAGTTTTGATAATGCGCCAGCTCCGCGCGAACTCCGGGCAGATCCGGAAGAAAGCCCGGCACCACAACCTCGTCCGGCCGGTAAACACGACTCGGCATCGCGGCGCCTCTCGTAAGTTTTTCAGGATTGCAATACGGACGGTGCGGATCGTGCGAATTGACCATGAAATAGAACGGCTTTTCCTCCTCCGCGCAGCGTTTGAAGAAGGCGACGCATCGCTGGTAATAGGCCTCGGGATCCCGCCCGTTGCCGAGGTCCTTCTGATCGAAGGAGTAATCCCACCTCATCGTCGTCGTCGGCGTGGAATGACCGACCTTGCCGAGAATCCCGGTCAGGTAACCCGCCTTCTGAAACGTGCTCGAAACATCGGGCGTGCCCGGCTTCGCCTTCATAAAACCCATCGCCCCGGAGTTGTGGCTCAGCAGACCGGTCCCGATCACGGCGCGGCACGGTGCGCAGATGGCGACGTTCACATGCCCGCGATTGAAGAGCATTCCCTGCCCGGCGAAGCGGTCCAGATTGGGCGTCAGGTCCGGCACCTTGCCGCCGTAGACACCCAACGATTCGGCGTGCAGATCATCCGCCGTGAAAAGCAGGACGTTGATTCTCTTCAGGGTCGCGGCTTCGCTGAACGAAGCGCCCAGAAACAGAAGGATTAGAAGAAACGAGAGGCGCATGGCCGACACTCGACCGCCGCGCCGCCGAATGCCAATTCCAATTTTGTCTTGGAACGAACCATCGCCGTCGCGCGCTCAGCTTCCCAGCTTGAGAAAATTGCGCATGATCGTGCGCCCGCTCTCGGTGAGAATGCTTTCGGGATGAAACTGCACGCCCCAGACGGGATGTTCCTTGTGCTGGAGCCCCATGATCTCGCCTTCCTCCGTCTCCGCGGTGATGGTCAAACAATCCGGCAGCGTGGCGCGCTTCACCACAAGCGAATGGTATCGGGTGGCGGTGAAGGGGTTCGGCATGTCGGCGAACACGCCGGTGCCGTTGTGTTTGATGGGCGAGGTCTTTCCATGCATCAGCCGCTCGTTCACCACCACCTCGCCGCCGTAGACGTGCCCGATGCACTGATGGCCCAGACAAACACCGAACACGGGCAGATGCGGACCGAATTCTCGAATCACGTCCGGGGAGATACCCGCCTCTTTTGGCGAGCAGGGGCCGGGCGAGACCAGGATCCGCTCAGGTTTCAACTCGCGGATGCGTTCCAGCGTGATCTGGTCGTTGCGGTGAATTTCCATTTCCACGTCCAGCTCGCCCAGGTACTGCACCAGGTTGAAGGTGAACGAGTCGTAGTTGTCGATGACCAGAATCATGCGGGGAATCTAATAGCGTCGGGACGCGGCCTTGTCAGGACTGGTTTTCCAGCGCCGCGCGGATGGCGACGTCCGAGACGCTCTGCCCGAAGCGGACGGAGCCGATCTTGTCGGCCAACACAAACTTCACGCGGCCGTCGCTGACCTTCTTGTCCAGGCTCATCGCCGCGAACAGACGGCTCGTCTGCGCCCTGCTCAAGTCGATGCGCGTGGGCAGGCCGGCGCGCTGAAAAATATGGCGGACGCGAACGACATCACGTGCAGGCATCCCCAGCAGCCCGGCGGACAGCTCGGACGCGAGTATCTGCCCGATGGAGATCGCCTCCCCGTGCAGATAGGTTCCATAGGCCGTGATCGCCTCAATGGCATGCCCGATCGTGTGGCCGTAATTCAGTATCGCGCGCAATCCGCCCTCCTTCTCGTCCTCACCGACCACCGCCGCCTTGATTTCACAGCTTCGGGCGATGGCCCGCGTCAACGCCTTGCGGTCCCGGGCAAGCAGTTTGTCGAGATCGCGTTCCAGCCAGTTGAAGAAACGCGCATCGTAAATGATGCCGTACTTGATGATCTCGGCGAGGCCGGCGCGGAACTCCCGCTCCGGCAAGGAATCCAGCGTGGCCAGGTCGCACAGCACAACCTGGGGCTGATAGAACGCCCCGACCAGATTCTTGCCCGCCCTGAGATTCACCCCCACCTTGCCCCCGACGGAGCTGTCCACCTGGGACAACAAGGTCGTTGGCACCTGAACAAAGGGAACCCCACGCAGATAGGTCGCCGCCACAAATCCGGCCATGTCGCCCACCACACCGCCCCCGAGGGCGACCACGAAGGATTTTCGCTCGAGCCGGTGTTTCGCCAAGGTTGTGTAGCAGGTGTTGACGCTGCGAAGATTCTTGGACTGCTCGCCGGCGAAAATGTTGCAGGTGATCGCCTCGAATCCGGCCGCTTTCAGGGATTGGATGGCCGCTTCCGCATAGAGGGGCGCGACCTTGGTGTCCGAGATCACGGCGCACCGCCGCCCCAGGCCAAGCCGGGCGCATTGGCGGCCCAGATCATCGACCAAACGGTCGCCAATACGGATATCGTAACTTCTGTCGTCCAGTTCGACGCGAACAGTTCGCATGGCGGCAGCCTATGCAGCCGAGTGATCTTTTGTCAGCGGATTTTGGTCCCATCCTTGCGCCAGAAGCCGCGCCCACCCAACATTCCCTCGCATGGCGCTGCTTCGAATCCTGGTCGACGGATACAGTCTGCTGCACGCGTGGCCCGATCTGGCGCGCGGAAAGGCACGGCATTCGGCCACGGCCCGGGACGCCCTGATTCTGACGCTCACCCGCTACGGAGACGCCGTGGACGTGCCGTTGACCGTGTTTTTCGACGGAGGCGGAGCCCCGAAAGGAACCCCGGCACCGGATTCAAATTCGGTCATGGAGGTGATCTATTCCCCAAAAGGCAAGACGGCCGACGACCTGATCGAGCGGGTCGCGTGCCGGATTGTCCAGCACGGCGAGGCGCTGGTGGTGACAAACGACCACGCCGAACGGGACACCGTCATTGCCTTCGGTTGTCGCGCGACCAGCTGCGAAGAATTCATTCTGGACGTAAATGCGGCTTTGCGGGAGTTTTCCGACTCGCTGGAGCGTCACAACCGACGCGAGCGAAACCGCTACCGATCGGGCTGATGAGACGCATTCCCCTGGCAATTTTGACGGTATTATTGGCGCTGTTGTCCCAAGTGGCGACGGCCCAACCCGCGCCGTTGACGCCGGATTGCCGCTACCTTTTCATCGTCGACACATCCCTCTCGATGACCCGGCTGCAGGAGAGCACCGCCACCTCGATTTCCCGAATGGTCGAGACCGGACTGGACGGCCAGATGACCCCGGGCGAGGTTTTCACCATCTGGACTTTCAACGAGGACGTGCAGCAGCACGAGTTTCCGCTCACCTCCTGGTCCCCCGAACGAGGTGAGGCGATGAGCTCAAGAGTGGGCGAGTTTCTGCGTTCCCGGCGATTTCGAAGAACTTCCAACATGCGCTCGTTCATCAACGCAGTCTACGAAGCCAAACGTTCCTGCCCGCGACTGGCCGTTTTTCTGATTTCGAACGGCGAGGAAGTGATCGTCGGCACGCCTTTTGACCGGAATATCAACGTCAGCTACGGCCGCCGCTTCGAGGAACTGCGATCGACGCGCGTCCCGTTCCTGACCGTCCTGATGTGTCAGAACGGCGAGATCGTCTCCTGGGCGGCGCAGGCCGCGAACGAGACGGTCGATCTGCCCGGCGGCCCGGACGGAAAACCCGTCGTCGGCAGGCGCCGCCAGCCTTTCAACTCCAACCCGGCCCCCGTCCCCTCGGAGACCATCCCCCGCGCTCTCGGCCCGGTCACGAACACCCTGACGCTGATGCCCTTGCCGGAAACCACCGCAACCCCGCCGGCAAAAGAAGTCTCCACACCGTCGATCGCCGAGAAGCCTGCAGCGCCGGCTCCCCCGACAAGACCTTCCCGAACCGTGGTGAACCTGTCCTCGCCCGTAGATCCGGACGCTCCCCGCGTGGTCGATCCGACGGATGTGGCCCCGCAGCCCAAGCCCGAACTGCCCAAACTGCCTTTCACCAAGCCGAAGCCGATCGTCGCGGAGGTACCGGGAACGGAAACCAATACCCCCGCCCCAACCAAGATCTCACCTGTCGCAGATCCTCCCGTCGAGATCGAGGACGACGCCCCCAATCAGGTCACGAACAAGATCGCCGTTGTGATCGACAAGCCTGTCACTCCGCCCCCTGTGAATGCTTCCACAAACGCGGCGAAGCCTCTCATCTCGCTTTCGAGCACGAATCCTCCCGCCAAAATCCGGCGCTCACCCGACATCGTCCTCGCAGCCACATCGCCGGCCGCACCCGCGAGTACGAGCAACGCCACGGCGGCAGCCCAGCCGGTCACGCGGGTGATCATCGTCACGCAGGTCGTGAATGTCGCCTGGCCTCAGAAACCGATTCCCGCTCCGGTTCCAAAGCCGCCTGCACCGGAGCCCTCCCCTGCCACAAACGCCGCTCCGGTCACGGTCAAATCCAACGCTCCACCAACGGCCGCAGTCGAACCGGTCCCTCAAGTCGCATCCCCCGACACCGTCACCAACGCGTCCTCGGCCGCGCCTGCGACGTTCGCGCAGACCAACAAACGACCCTCCTTCGTCACAAGCCCGTCAACCCAGTTTACAGCCAAACCCGCCTCGCCACGGGAGCCCGCGACGGAATCTCCATCCCCCTCCACCTCGCCGTCCGGCGACGCAACGCTCGCGGCGACGGAAAAAGGCCTGCCAAAACAATGGGTCTACCTCGGCACCGCGATCGCCCTCCTCGTCCTGGCCGGACTGCTGGGACGCCAACTGATGAGCCCGCCCCTGGACGCCAGCCTCATCAGCCAGTCCATGGACGATCGCGACAACGGCTGACCGCCAAGCCCCTTCGCCACCCGATTTTCGAAAATGAGCAAAGAAAAAGAACCCGTGCCCGCAACCGTGTTGACCGGCTTCCTCGGAGCCGGCAAGACCACGCTGCTCAACCATCTGCTGACGCAAGACCATGGATACCGGTGCGCCATCATCATCAATGAGTACGGCGAGATCAGCATCGACAATCAGCTTGTGGTCGGCACCGACGAGGAGATCGTCGAGCTGAACAACGGCTGCCTCTGCTGCCGCGTCCGCGATGACCTCGTGAAGAGCGTCGCCAACCTCGTTCGCACCGGCAAACGCTTCGACTACCTCCTCGTCGAGACCACCGGCCTCGCCGACCCGAGCCCGATCGCCCACACCTTCATGATGCCCGACCTGGCCGAACACGCGAAGCTCGACGCCGTCGTGACGGTCGTCGACGCCCGCCACGTCGAATCCGTGCTCGACTCGACCCCCGAGGCGCAGCCGCAGGTGGCGTTCGCGGACGTGATCTTGCTGAACAAGACCGATCTGATGCAGCCGGCCGATCTCGATCGCATCGAATCACGCCTTCGCCACATGAACAATCTGGCGAAGATCCACCGCACGGAACGTTCCGTCATCGACGTCGGAAAGATCCTCGGTCTCGGCGCCCGCGATCTGAACGCCCCGCTTGAGGTCCACGAGGAACCCGCAGAACATTCGCATGACCACGATCATGATCATGACTGCCATGACCCGTCGTGCGATCACGAGGAACACGCGCACTCGCATTCCCATTCCCATTCCCACGGTCCCGGCGAGCACGTGCATCACCACGACGACTCGGTCAGCTCCTTCTGCATCCGGGAAGAACGCCCGCTCGACCTCAAGAAGACCGAGGCCTGGCTCAGCAAACTGCTTGGCGAAAAAGGGGAGCAGATTTACCGCAGCAAAGGCATCCTCCACATTCAGGGCGTCCCGAAACGCGTTGTCTTTCAGGGCGTTCAAATGCTCTTCGATGTCGCTCCGGACCGCTTCTGGAACACCGGCGAAAAACGGGAGACCCAGTTCGTCTTCATCGGCAAAGACCTGGACGAAAGCGCCATTCGCGCCGAATTTGGAACCTGCGTCGCCGACTGAACCCCATCCATCCGCAATCTCTCATGCCTCTCTACGAATACGAACTCTGCGACGGCAACTGCGCCGTGTGCGGCGGGAAATTCACCCTGCGGCGGCCGGTGAGCGCCCCCGAGCTGAAGGCCTGCCCCGCTTGCAGGAAACCCGTCCGAAAGCTCTTCTCCACCTTCAACACGCCCAAAGTCGCAAAGCCCTTCAGCCTGAGTCGCGCCAACGAGGCGGGCTTCACCGTTCTGAAGAAAGAGTCCAAGGGCGAATACAGCGTTCACAAGCCGAAGCGCAACACCCCGGGGACCAAGTAGGCACGTGGCTCAGATTTTTGCCTACAAAACCCCCGATCGATTCCCGCACAATCGCCTCTGCCACAAAGGTTTTTGCAGGGTTGAAACGGGAAATTAGCGATTGCCATGGCGCTGGAACTCGGGGCATGGTTTGCCCGCTTTTTCCGGTCACGCCCACGTGACGGAGAATCGTTTATGTCTCGTTGCCGGTTAATGGTGTGTTACGAGGGCCGCGTTCAAGGCGTCGGCTTCCGTTACACCACCAAGAAGGTGGCACTGGAGTTCGATGTTGCCGGAACCGTCCGAAACCTGGCCGATGGCCGGGTGGAGTTGATCGCGGAAGGCGAGCGGGCGGAATTGGAAGATTTCCGCGACATGGTCCGACAGGCGGGTCTGGCAGCTTTTATCAGAAACGAAACAGAACAATGGTTTGCAGCGACGAACGAATTCAGAGGATTTGAGATCGTCGGATAGAACAATTTTTTGAAATGAAATACGCCGTCATCGCCGACATTCACGCCAACTGGGAGGCGCTTCAGGTCGTTCTTGCGGACGCCGAGGAAAACAAGTGCACCCACTACTGCTGTCTGGGAGATGTGGTGGGCTACAATGCCAACCCCAAGGAATGCCTGGACGTGGTGCGCAGCATGGGAATGCCGGTCGTCAAGGGCAACCATGACGAGTACTGCTCGGTCGATTACGCTTTGGAGGGCTTCAATCCCCACGCCGCCGAGGCGGTGAACTGGACCCGCGCCCAATTGGCCGAAGAGGACATCCAGTGGCTCCGCGAGCTTCGCTACATCCGCCTCGTCTCCAGTTTCACCATCGTTCACGCCACGCTCGACGGCCCGAAACGCTGGGGCTACGTCTTTGACAAGCTCGCCGCCGCCGCGAGTTTCACCTACCAGAACACGGGCGTCTGTTTCTTCGGACACACTCACGTGCCGGTCGCATTCGTTCGCGACAGCACCGTCCGCGGAGGCACCTATTCCAAATTCAAGGTCGAGGCCGGCAAAAAGTATTTCGTCAACGTCGGCAGTGTCGGTCAGCCCCGCGACGGAAACCCGAAGTGCGCCTACGTGATCTATGACATGGAGGAGAGCACCATCGAGATCCGCCGGCTGGACTACGATATCGCCACCGCCCAGGCCAAGATCCGGGCGGCCGGCCTGCCCGAACGCCTCGCCGAACGCCTCGCGTTGGGCAAGTAGCGTCGTGATCCGCTTCGAGGGCGAATTCGTCACCCGGTCGCGAGACCGCCGACGGATTCGCCCTTTCGCTTGCCCGTCGTGAAAATTCTCATCATCAAGCCCAGTTCGCTTGGCGATGTCGTCCATGCCCTGCCCGTGCTCCGGCTCCTGCGCCGGGCACACCCGGAAGCCCGGATCGATTGGTGGCTCGCGCCCGGACTCTTTCCTCTGCTCCAGGACGATCCGGACCTCGACAACCGGATCCCCTTCCACAAGCGCGACCCTTACAATTGGCTGACCACGCTCCTGGAAGTCCGCGCGACCCGATACGATCTCGTGATCGATCTTCAAGGTCTGGCACGAAGCGGTGCCATGTGCTGGCTGGCCGGGGGCGGACACTCGATTGGTTTGGACCTGAATCGGGAAGGCGCGCGCGGGTTCTACGATGAAACCGTTCCAAGACCCGCGCGAAACGCTCACGCCGTCGAATGGTATCTGGAGGTCGCCCGCAGGTTGGGCATCCCGATCACGGACGATTTCGAATGGCTGCCCCGCCGCGAAGGCGAACACCCCGAGCCGGACACCCGACGAATCGCCCTCATCCCCGGCGCCCGCTGGAACAACAAGCGCTGGCCGGCACCGTCTTTCAAAAAATTGATTCGAATCCTGCACGCCCGACGCCCCGACTTGCGGTTCTCCATCCACGGCGACGCCGGCGACCGCCCTCTGGCGCGACAGATCGCCGAAGGCCAGACCGAACCCGTGTCGGACAAGACCGGAACCACCTCGCTTCCGGAGCTGGTCGAACAACTTCGCGATGCCGCTCTCGTCGTGACCAATGACACCGGGCCGATGCACATCGCGGCGGCACTCGGACGCCCGGTCGTCGCCCTTTTCGGCCCGACCGATCACCGGCAGACCGGCCCCTATGGCACGGATACCGACGTGCTCCGCATCGAGTTGCCCTGCGCTCCCTGCTTCAAAAGCCGCTGCCGCTGGTCCGTGGATCGTCAATGCCTCAACGACCTCGCTCCCGAAACCGTCGCGGCGGCCGTGATGAAACGCCTGCCCAAGTGAACATATCCCGCACGCGGGCGTCCGAGGTTCGGCTTGGAAGCGACTTGTCACACCCAACCGCAAACCTAGACTGCCCTCATGAAACTGATACCGACTCTGACCGCCGTCCTGCTCGCCGGAATCTCCCTCCGGGCGGCGGAATCCGTTCAGGTCGAAATCGCGTTCAGCGAGCGCAAGTACGTTCCCGGCGAAAACGTCAAAGCGAAGATCGTCATCGTCAATTTTTCAGCCCGCCCCATACACACGGGCGAAGATCCCAGATGGTTGACCCTGATCGTGAAAAGCGAGTCCGGAGCCGAGATCATCGAACGAAAACCCTTCACATTGCGGGAACCGTTCACCGTCCCGCAAGGCAAGCAGGTCAGCATCCCAGTGGACCTGGGCGAATTCTACGCCTTCCACCAGACCGGGGTGTATTCCATCCAACCCGTGGTTCGCTGGGGTTTGGGTGAACGCGATTACCAACCCGGCCCGCCCAAGAAGTTTGATGTCGTGCAGCCGGCCGCGATCCGCGAACAACCCTTCGGCGTCGAGGTCGGCCCCAGGCGCGAGCGCCGCACCCGCGTCTACACCGTGCAACGCCTCACCCGCCCGCCGACCCATGTGTTCACCCGCGTGAGCGACGAGGAGTCCGGCGTCATTCTGGGCTTGGTCAGCATGGGCGAAATCGTTTCCTTCGCCCCCACCGTCGATATGCAGCTGAACCGGGTGAACTATATCCATGTGCTGCACCAGTGCGGCGCGCGGGAGTTTCGCCACCATGTGATCTCTCCCGAAGGCGAACTGATCGCGCGGGAAACCTACCAGGCGGAACCCGGTCGCCGACCGTTTCTGAACGAAAACGAGGAGAACCGAATCCACGTTTCGGGCGGCACCTCCAAACCCCGCCCCGACGACATCCCCCTGCTAAACGTCCCGGCCCCCCGCCTCCCCGGCGACGGCCCTTCGGGGCAGTGATCTCATGCTGCGTGCCGGTATCGTCAGCCTGTTGATCCTCTGGCCTCTCGGTTCTTACGGGAACAGCATGGGCATCGTCCACATGCTCAATGGAGACCGCATGACGGGCAGTATCCTGAGCGAGACGTCGACCAACATCGTCTTCGCCACCGATTGGAATCCGAAGCTGAGCATTCCCCGCTCTCAGATTCGTTCGCTCGAACGCCTGATGTCGCCTTTGCCCTTGGCGACAGCCGTGAAGAAGCCTTCGCCCAATACCGAAAAGGTGGCAACCAAGCCGCAGGCTGCAAAAGCTCCCGCTCCCATCGCTCCACCCAAGACAATCGGGAAATCCGCCCCAAAACCGACTCCAAAACCAACCACAAAACCCGCTCCCAAACCCGCCGCCAAGCAGGTTGCAACCAAGGCAAAGCCCAAGGGAAAATGGTCCAACGACATCCGGCTGGGCATGGACCTGCGCTACTCCGCCGTCACACAGCAAACGGTTCACGCCCGCCACAGGAGCACGTTCGCAAGCAAACAGTTTCGCAATCAGACCGATTGGAACTTCGCCTACGGCAAGACCGCCAACTCCGTTTCCGCCGACCGGATGTCCGGCCTGATGAAGAGCGACTGGACGTTCGACACGGACTGGTATGTCTACAACATCGGCAGCGCCGGCTACGACATCGTCCGTCGTATCGCCCTGCAATACGAAATCGGTCCCGGCCTGGGCTATCATCTCATCAAGGGCCGAAAACTGATCTTCGACGACTCGAAATTCAGCCTGGATCTGGAAAGCGGCGGCGAATACGAGGACAAGCTTTCCACCAGCGGCAGGAGCACTCAACGCTACTTCCTGCGCCTCGCCCAAATCCTTAGATGGACCATCAATGACGATCTGACCTTTACCGAGGAGTTCGAGTTTTATCCCCGTGTCGCAGATCTGGTGAATCATCGCTATCGCGTGGAGGGCAACATCGCCTACAGACTCATCAAGAACCTCGACCTGAATCTCACCGTCCTGGCCGAGGCGGATCCCCAGAATCTGTCCGACTTCGTGCCCGACGACATCCAGCTCCGCACCTCCATCGGCTGGCGCTTCTGATGAGAACCTTCGCGATCGGCGATGTCCACGGATGCCTCGACACCTTGATCGCGGTGCTCGAACAGGCGCGGCCGGACGCCGACGACCGCATCGTCTTCCTCGGAGACTACGTGGATCGCGGCCCGGACAGCCGCCGCCTCATCGATTGGCTGATCGCGGAATCATCCACGCGAAATCTGGTCACGCTTCGCGGCAACCACGAGATCATGATGCTCGAAAGTCGCTACAACCCCCTGCTCTGCCGCAACTGGCTCGCCTGCGGCGGATTGGCCACCCTGGACTCCTATGGCTGGCAGGGCCGACGGGACTGGCCTGCGTTGGTTCCGCAATCCCACTGGGATTTCTTGGAAAACACGGCCGCCTGGCTCGAAACCGAAAAATTCATCTTCGTCCACGCAAACGCCGTGCCCAACCTCCCGATGCAACGGCACAACCAGGAACAGCTCTTCTGGGACAAATGCCACAGCCTGCCCCCGCATTGCACGGGCAAACGCGTCATCGTCGGTCACACCCGCCAGACCTCCGGGATTCCGCGCGAATTCGAGGGGGGCGTCTGCATCGACACCGCCGCCGTCAGCGGACACTGGCTGACCTGTCTGGACGTCGATTCGGGCAACTACTGGCAGGCCAACATCGAAGGCACGACCCGCGCCGGCAGGCTCGAAACCTGGTGACTCCGAATCACGCCCGCCGCTTCACCACCACCTTCAACGAGTCCGCCGTCGGCGCAGCCGCCAGATCGATCGCCGCAGAGGTCTCTTCCAGGAAAAATCGATGCGAGATCAGCGGGCGCACATCAAAGGCCCGCCGAAACACAAGCCGCGCGACCTCCCCTTGCAAGGTCACGTCCGCCGAATAGCTGCCGATCAGATCCTTCTCATCCACGCACACCGTGGAGAGATCGACCGGAGCATCCGCCCCCCGCTTGGTGTGGGCGAAGAGCAGCACGCGTCCCCCGCCCCGCAGCAGTTCCGTCCCCTGTCGCACCGCCGCGTCCACCGGCACCGCGACTACGACCGCGTCCAGACCGCGCCCGCGCGTCATTCGTTCGACAACCCCTTTCAGCTCCGGCGAATCCGGCTCCATCACCCGCGCCGCACCGAGTTTCTTTCCCAGCCGCATCCGCTCCGGCATGAAGTCCGTCGCCAACACCCGCGCGCCCGCCAAGGACAACAGCTTCGTGAACATGAGCCCGATCGGTCCCTGTCCCGCCACCATCACCACATCCCCCGCCATCACGTCCAGACGACGCACCGCCTTCAGCACCGTGTTCACCGGCTCCAACATCGCCGCCTCTTCAAACGTGTTCCCGCGCGGGATCCTCACCAGGCCCGGCAGACAGAAGGACATCACCCGCACAAACTCCGCGTAGCCGCCTCCCGCCGCTTCAAATCCCCCCGTCACGCCCGTGCGCTTGTACTGCGGACACTGGGCAAAGGTACGATGCCGACACGCGTGACAGTTCAGGCACGGAACGTGGTGATGCAAAGCCACACGATCCCCCACACGAAACCCGTCCACCCGCCCGCCCACCTTCACAATCGTTCCCGAAGTCTCGTGACCAAAAATACGCGGGGCCGGCACCGTGCCATGATGAATCTTTTTGATGTCCGTCGGGCACACGCCACAGACCTCCACCCGCACCAGGACCTCGCTCGCCGAGATTCGGGGCACCGGCACCCGCTCGATCCGGATATCGCGAACGCCCCGATAAACCGCCGCCATCATGTCTGCTGGAACCACCTGCACCCCGCCATGCTGCCCCGCCCGACCCTCGAAATCGACTCCTTTGAAAACTTCCGATTCCAAGTTTTTATTGCCGCTTCAGGGAATGTTTTCCAGTCTGTCTCCGTGGAAAAGCCGGTATTGGGACGCGGTTTGGACAGTCTGATTTCCGGCGGCACAGGCCGGCGGGCCTCGGACATGCTCACCTCGTTCCAGGCCAAGCGCACCCGCATCGCCCCGGGCCTCAAAGCCTTCCTCCACGGCTCGAACCGCTCCTCCACGCCACCCGCGACCACCCCCCCCCGGCCCGCTGAGCAAACACCCACGCCGACAACCCCGGCCCGATCGCCCAACCCGCTCCGTGTAAAGCGATCGCAACGCCCGAAGCCGGCACCCGCCCCGGTACCAATCACCTCCGGTTACCGCCCCACCCGACCGCCCCGCGCAACCGGCTCAAGCCCGGCGGAAAAAAAAAATCTCCCCGACACCGGCACCGGAGCCGTTCATTCCTCGGCCGAACCGGCGTTCCAAAAACCCGTTGTAAGACAGCGGCCAAACTATCTTAAGAGCGGACCCGCGCCCGAACCGCCGCCCGAATCGATCACCAGCCCGGGACTCCGACTCAGCCTCTTCATCATCGATTGGTTTCTCATGCTCGTCGGCTTCATGCTCGTCTGGCACGCCACCCCGCCCGTCAGCTGGCTCACCGTATCCCTCGCCAGCCTCGCCGTCCTCGCCGGAGCCGCCCTCGGCACCTGGGCCATGCTGCCCGAAACCCCGAAGCCACCCGGCAATTGTCAGGGATGAAGCGACCAGGCCCTGATGGAAATGGGAGGTCGCTCTCCCCCTTCCGCTGCTCCGCGTTGCCAATGTGCTTCTGCCACTCAGGGCCGTCCTCGGGTATGTCGAAGGCGGCGCAGATCTCGATGTCTCTCTGCCAGAGGTAGTGGGGGTGGATGAGGGCTTCGCGGATCTGCTCGGCGTCTTCGCATCTTGGGGATTGCGGTAGGGGCCGTCGTTACCGACGGCCCCCCGCGCAGATCCGTACGTGAGGAACTACCTCATACGGCTCCTGCCTTGAGTCAGGCGCGAAATCGAATTTCACGCATGCTTGAGAGTCCGCATGACCTGTCGCCATTCCGGCTCTGGGTCCGGGGCGGGACGGCCTCCTGGGCGTTTCTCTTGGCTGGGTCCCTTTCCTCCACCGACTCCGCCGACGCTTCAGTTGCGTCTTTGTTCGCCGGCTTCGCAGGTACTACGAACCCATCTGACTTCCCGTCGGCGTTCATCTCCGCGTTATCGCCAGTGGCGTTTTCGGAGCGATCCACTGGCGTGGGAGCTGCTCTCCCGCTGGGGCCAGTGGATAACGAAGGGATCTCCCGGTTCTCGCGCTTGGAACTTTGACACATGCACAGGGTCTCCGACTCCGCCGCGTCCGATTACGCCTCGCCCTTGGCGGCGCATCCGATTTTGCCTTCTCCCTGACCGAACGGGATCGGCACGCGAGAGCTTTGATTTCGGAGCTCAATGACTGGCCTGCG
>JADHOF010000305.1 GCA_016779125.1 Verrucomicrobiia bacterium
CATGGAATCGAAGTGCTCAATCTCCACCAGGTAGTCCAGGATGTCGTCGCGCACGATGTCGTTGTCCGGAAATATGGGTGGCACAATGACCTTCGCCGGGTCCTTGCCCGTGGCGATACCGGATCCCTCCTGATAGTCACGGTGCGGCTCATGCGTGCCCAGCCAGAAACAAAAGGGTTGTTCACGGGAGACGCTCGCCAGAAAATCTTCAAAGTTTGCCGCATAGTCTTTGTTGCTGATTGCCTTGAAAGGCGCTTCCAATAATTTGCCTTCATACAGGGGACCGGCGGGATTTTCCGTCCGTCCTCCCGGTTCCAGCCGTCCGGGGCCCCAGCCTTTTCCAGTGTAACCCAACTTGTAACCGGCCTTTTTAAGTTCCTCCGTATAGGTGGCAAACTTGGCCGGAAGCGTACTCCAGATGTTACCCGCTTCTTCCAGTCGCCAGATCGCCTGGCCGGTGAGTATCGCACTGCGGGACGGCCCACAGGTGGGTGCGTCGCAAAAGGAGTTGATAAAACGCAATCCCTCCGCCGCCACCCGATCGAAAGCCGGAGTCTGAACGACCGGATCTCCGTTGGCACCCGTATGCGCCCAGGATTGGTCGTCGGAAATGCAGAATAAAATATTGGGTCGGGCCGCGCCCAAAGGTTGAAGGATGAATGCCAGAGGCAGAAGAATATATATGCTTATCCAGGTTCTCATAGTTCAACGGCATGATTGGTTCTCAGTATGTTGATTAGGACAGGGACTTGGGTATCGCCAGTTTGCCCAAAGCAAATCCCCAATAATGCCCCCAGCCGAAGCGTAACTGAACAAGCGCAGAGCAGGAGCAACCGGGGCAACCGGGGCAACCGGGGCAACCGGGGCAACACAACGATTAGATTTAATGATCGGAATTTGCTTTTTAGCGGCGCAGCCGCTGAGGTGGGGGTTGTGCGGAGAAGCGGTCCAGGTTCGGCGACTTCGCCAGCGGATCGCCGTAGCAGCCCAGCGCGGTGCGCAGGTCGTCAATGGCGATGAACAGGACGTTGGGGCGCTGCTCCGCTGCGTGTAATCGCACCATCGTGAAAAACAGAAGTGCGTTGAGGGTAAAGGTTTTCATGGCTTGGATCTGTTGCTTGTTTCGGAAGGCGCAGCTTCGGTGAGGATCCCCGGTCGAATGCTGCCGGTGTTGTCCATCCACAGTGCGAATGGCGCGGCAGGCAGTCCGGCAGCGTTGAACAGGGTCGGCTGGAATACGGGACTCCAGCCGTAGCGGATGGCTCGTGGTGTTTTGACTGCTGTACTGGAGATCGTGGCTGCATTGCCCATGAGCGTGGCCTGAGCCGAATGGTAGATGCCATCCTCACCCGCGATCTCGATGTCGTTCCAACGATCGCCTTTGACTGTGATGTCCGCTCCGCCGGACTCAAAGCTCAGGACCAGGCGCGCTCCTTCTCGGCGGAATCCGGTCGGTGTAGGACCGTGCGCGACGACTGACTGGCCGTAGGTTTTTGCCAGGGCCAGGCGGGCAAGTCTCTCTCCAGCCTCGCGCTTCTGAGCCGGGTGGAGATTGCTGTTGTCGGACACGTCACAGGTCGTGGCGAGATTGACATTCGGCACGATGCGGGAGGTTTCCCATTGGCCTTGTCTCACCCAGGGCCAGGGAGCGGACGTGGCGCCGTCCCAGCAAGGAAGCTGCATGACAAGCCAGGGCATGTCGGGCTGACCCCAGCGATCGCGCCAGCCTTCGATCAGGTCGCGCAGCATGGAGCCGTAGGCCTGGGCGGTCTTGAGCCGGCTGGCATTCGACTCGCCTTGATACCAAACAATGCCGCGAATGGCGAAGGGCGCGAGCGGTTCGATGTGAGCGTCGTAGAGATTGGCGATATGAAATAATCGCGCGATCTCGATCTCTGGATCGAGAGCCGCCAGTTGCGGCGCGCCTTTTTGCCCGGCTTGACGTGCCAAGCGCGCCGCGCGTTGCGCCTCGTTGTAGCTGCGGATGATGTCGCGTGACTTCTCCTCCAACTCGACGTAATGGCGGGTGAAGGGATTGCGCATCGCAAATTCCCGCCGCGTCCAGGCCTGCACCGAAGTCCCGCCCCGGCTCACGTTGATCACGCCCACGGGAACCCCGAGTTCGCGATGCAGCATCTGCCCGAAGAAATAGGCCGTGGCGGAAAAACGAGCGACCCGTTCGCCGCTGGCGCGCTGCCAGCCGCGTTGCTGCCACACTTCCTCGCCGTCATCGGAGAACAGGCGCAACTCGGAACGCTCGGGCTTGGCGATTTCCTCGTCGGCACCCTCAACGCCCGGAAACTTGTCCACGCGCCCGACGATCCATCGCATGTTCGATTGTCCGGAACAGAGCCAGACTTCTCCGACCAGAATATCCCGGAGAACGGAGTTGCCGACCTTCATCTCGCGCGGCTCATTGCTCGCGGAGATCGGGTCCAGCCTGACCTCCCACCGCCCTTGCACGTCGGCAGTGGCCGCCTTGCATTGCCCGGCAAAACGGACCGTGACTTCGGCACCTGCGTCCGCCTGCCCCCAAACGGGCACGGATACGTCTCGTTGCAGCACCATGTGATCGCGGAAAATCGGGGGCAACTTGACCGCTTGCGCGAACGCGGCATCGGCCAGGAGCGCCAGGACGGCAAAACAGGAGATGAGCGGCGGGAGTTTCATGGCCTAGCGATTGCCCTCCGTCTTCAGAGGGAAGGTGTCCGTGCGAAACGGCCCGGCGGGAAGTCCTTCGCGATTGAAGAGGCTGGGTTTGAAGAAGTTTTTCCAACCATAGCGCGTTGCCACTGGCTTCTCGATCCCATCGGCGCGCACGACCACGGACTGGCCGACGATCTTCGCCTGCGCGGGGACGAACTGTCCCGATGCGTCACTGATGACAAAATCTGCCAGTTCACCCTGCGCGGCCAAGCCACCACCCACTGAATCAAACTCGAGGATGAAACGGTCCCCTTTGACACGGTGAGATCGCAGCGTCGGCCCCCGGCAAATGATCGCCTCGCCATACACGGCACCCCGGGCCAGGCGAGCCAGACGAGCGCCGACTCCCTCCTTCAGCGTCGGATGCAGCTTATCGAACTCACCATACTCGAGCACCACGGCCAGTTCGCAGCCCTTCGTCTCGCGACAGGCCACGGCCTGTGATTCGCGCATCTCCGCCCATTCATCTTCCTGCTGCCCTTTGATGACGGGCAGTTGGACCACGAGGAATGGCAGATCTTGCCCGAGATCGCGCCGCCAGTTGGTGATCAGCATCGGAAGCAGATGACGGTATTGGTAACTGCGTCCGTCGGCCACGTTGCTTTCGCCCTGGTAGAAGATCACCCCCTTGAACGCGAACGGGGGCATCGTTTTGAACATCGTTTCATAAAGGCCCGACGGTCTCTGAAAATGCTCGGGTCCCATCGGTTCTTTCGTCCTCGGCCCTGCTTTGCCCTCGGCGCGGCGTTTCTCTTTCCACGCGGCCAAGATACGCTGCCAGTCCGCGAGCCGTGACTGGTAGTTGGCGTCACCGCCATAGGCGGCCACGGCCGCATCGTAGCGCTCGACGATCGGTTTGGTCTCCGGGTGACCGAGCAGCAGTTCGCGATCAATCCAATTCTCCGCCAGCGTGCCGCCCCAGGCGCACACCACAATCCCGATGGGAACCCGGAGGTGACGCTGCAGGTCTCGCCCAAAAAAATACGCCGTGGCGGACACATCGGGGACAGTATCCGGAGTGACCGTTCGCCAGGCCGCCGATGGCATGGATTCGGAGAGCACCTTGCGCTGCGGCACCGTGAAGATGCGGAAGAGCGGGTAGTTCGCCTGCGGAATCTCGGCAGCCACCGTTGGCAGATACTCCTTCATCCGGCTGCCCATGTTCGACTGGCCGCCAGCCAGCCAGACATCGCCGACCAGCACGTCGCGCAAGACGGTCGCTTCCCGGCCTCGACTCGAAGTGACCCTCAACTCGCGCGGCTCGCGGCTCGCGGGCATGGGATCAAGGCGCACGCGCCACCGGCCATTTGTGTCCACGCCAACGGTCTTGGATTGATCCGTGAAGGTGACAGTAATGATTTCGTTCGTCGCCGCCGTGCCCCACACCGGCACCTGCTGGTCGCGCTGAAGCACCATGCGATCCGTGAACAAGGGACTCAACGCAGGCGCGGCCTCGGCCTGTGGTGGCGTAAGGAGCAAAGCTGCTAAAAAGACGACGCCACGCTTCACTCGACCTCCCTCTTCTTTTTCTTCTTCGACGGCTGCACGGACGGGTCGTAATCGGGATTGGGCAGCATTCGCTCCGCCCCGACGGCGACGCGCCATGACTCCAGTTCGTGACGCAGTTCAGAGGTCTTTGCGGTCTCGGTGGCGGCGACGTTCTTCGTTTCGCTGATATCACTCGCTAGGTTGTAGAGCTCGATGCCCTCGGGATCGAAGGTCTCGATGAGTTTCCACGAGCCTTTGCGGATGACGCTGCTGGGGACGCTAGAGGGATGCTCGTTGTAATGCGGGTAGTGCCAGAAGAGCAAACGCGCGGCCAGCGAGCCTTCACCTACGAGCACGGGACGGAGATTCACGCCGTCCTGATGCTGGTTCGGACGCGCGGGCAATTCGGCCGCGGCGAGGCAGGTGGGATACAGGTCGGTGCTGGTGACAGGGTCGCTGACAACGCTACCGGCCTTGGCGACGCCGGGCCACTTGACGATCAACGGCACACGGCATTGACGCGGACGCGGCGGAGATAGGTCATCTGCGAACACCTGATGCCTCTTCCACATCCCCGTGATTTGTTCGCCGCCAGGGTTTTCGTACAGATACGCTGGTGTGCGCGGCTGGCCCACGATGAGCAGATCGGTCCGGCCGTTGCCGTCGAAGTCATAAGGCCACGTGAAGAAGCTGTTCGCGTAGCGCTCCGTTGGCTGGGGTTTGGCCGGGTAGAATTCGTTGTGTTGTTTGAAGTCCGGTCCTGCATACCAGTGCGGTCCGTAGATCAAGTCCACCTGACCGTCGCGGTTGAGATCCGCCGCGTTGGCACCGTCCG
>JADHOF010000026.1 GCA_016779125.1 Verrucomicrobiia bacterium
ACTTTGGCCGGGTCGGATTGAGCCATCTCGCCCGGAACGCGCTCGTGTTCCGACATTGGCCGGAGCCGGCGGAGGATGTCGTGATGCGTCGGATGCATTTGGCCGAGAATTTGAATCTGCTGTCGGGCACGGCCAAGGTCGGTGGATTCTTTTCCATGTGGTTTCACCCGCAGGAGGAAGTCATGTCGGCGCTGTACTCGGAGGAGGATGAGATCACGGAGGCGATTGGGGATTTTCTGGCGATCCGGTTGGTGAAAACCTTTCGGAACGGTCTGCATTGGCGGGAGAGACCGAACGCCATGCCATTGGTGACGGCGGGGCAGAGGCCGGTGTTTCTGGATGGCAGTGGCGTTTTGGACGGGATGATGTCCGCCGACTTTGATCCCCGGAAGACGGTGTTTCTTCCGGGCGCCGCAGCCGAGGCTGTTCGCATTTCGGGATCCCCGGACGCCCGGGTGAACGGGGTGAGCGTTCGGGCGCATGAGATCACGTGCGAAGTGACGACGCAGGAAGCGGCGCTGGTCGTGATCGCGCAGGGGCACTACCCGAGGTGGGTCTGCCGCGTCGGAGGCGAGGAAACCCCGATCTACAGGGCGAACAACGCGTTTCAGGCCGTTGTGGTGCCGGCAGGGACGCATGCCGTGCGATTGAGCTACGAGGATGTCTGGTTTCGGCTGGGCACCTGGGTGTCATTGGCGGCTTGGTTTCTTGCCATTCCTGTGTGGCGGAGCAGCCCTTCAATCTCGGGGAGAGTCGGCAGATCGGATTGAAGATTGCGCTCGGCCCGGCGTCGTATTCCTGTGATAAACGCGCATCTAACCCGTGGATTTAAAGTATGATGACGAGTCGTAGAAGCATGATCAAAGGAATGGCGGCCGGAGCCGGTGTCGCCATTGGCAACACCTTCCTTCCCCGCGTTTCATTTGGAGCGAGGGCCGCGAAGTCCGCCCCGAAGCGGGTCATCTTCTTTCTGCAGAACCAGGGTTTTGATCCCGCGACCTGTATTCCGGCGGGAATGGTGAACAGCGGCTCTTTGGCCAAGGCAAAGCTGCCCGAGCCCATCCAGGCCTTGGAGCCATACAAAGAACGCCTGCATATCATCAACGGCCTGCACGGCCTTCACACCAGCCCGTCGCACAGCGCGTTTTTCGGTGCGCTCGGTGGCTACCGTGGCAGTGACGGCGTTCCTCCCAGCGGATCCACCATCGACTACGAATTGAGCAAGGTCCTGCCGGAGACGCTCCTTCCCCATCTGTGCATCGGCATGGACTCCATGGAAAACATGACCTCCAAGCCCACGGTCGCGAACCTTTCGGCCAGCGGCGCGGGGCAACCGATCTTCATGCACTCCAATCCGAACCACCTTTACCAGATGCTGTTTGGCGGAATCTCGCGGGGCGAAATCCGCCAGCAGCACGAGGCCCGTTCCGGCATGCTCGATCGCATCGAACAACTGGCCGCCGCCAAAGGGGGGGCTCTGCGTGGCGCGGAGAAGCAGCGTTACGGGCAGTACGTTCAGGGGTTCAATGACATCAACGGTTTGCGCGAGCGCCTTGGAAAGGTCTCCGGGCACCTGCAAAAATTCGCGCCTGAGGTGGACGCGCGTTACACCAAACCCGAATTTGAGACGGACTGGCACGACGTCCTATTGGATCTGGGAATCGCGGCCCTCAAATCAGGCATCACCAGCGTGCTCACCATCGGTTCCGGGCGCGGTGAAATTTTTGGCGCGTGGAAGGGTTTGGGGGTGGAACAGCAGGGGCACAACCTGGGCCATATGAAGCAGCCGGACAATCCGATCTGGATCAAGATCCGGCAATACAACAGTCGCATGTTGGTGAGATTGATCGAGGAATTGGAAAGCGTTCCGGAAGGCGGCGGCTCGATGATGGACAACACGCTGATCGTTTACTCCAGCAACAACGCCGACGCCCAGCATACCAGCGGGAAGACCTGGCCTGTGATGTTGCTCGGCGACTGCAACGGCGCTTTTAAGACCGGCCGCTTCACCCAGCTCGACGGCAGTCGCCCGATCAACGCGCTTTACACAAGCATCCTGCGCGCCTCCGGCGTCCAATGCGACCGCTTCAACATGAGCGAGAAGCTGGCCAAGAAATTCGACTCCGGCAGCGGGCCCCTCAAGGAAGTCCTGGCGTGAACAAACTGATCCTGACCGTCACGGTCACGGCCTTCGCCGTGCTCGGTGGGGGAGTGCGGGCCGCCGACACGCACACGCCCGGCGATCCTGTTCTCGGGGACTTCAAAAACTTCGCGCGCGGTTTTCTGGATCGCCATTGCTTTGATTGCCACGACGAAGACTCGAAGAAGGGCAATCTCTCGTTGCTGGATCTGGAAGGGGTGGACGAGACGAACGCGGCGATCTGGAAATCAATCTGGGCCCAGGTCACCCTTCAGGAAATGCCGCCCAAGAAGAAGTCGCGGGTGGCGGTTGTCGAGCGGCTGCGCTTTTCCGACTGGATCGTCGGGGAACTCCAACGCGTGATGAAAGACACGGGCGGCTTTCACGCGCACCTCGATCCCCAAAAAGGCAACTACGTCGATCATGATCTTCTTTTTGGAGCCTTGCCCGAGGGGATCCGACTCAGGCCGACCTCCTCGCCTGCGCGTATCTGGCGGGTGACCCCGCAGGAACATATCACGCGCCTGAACGAGCTGATCAACACCGAGCCGGAGTACGACCCCGAAAAGCGCGGCCAGCGCACCCGCGGCGATGTTGTTCCCACAAACCACGGCGGTGAATTGAAACTCTACTTCGGAACGGACCGGATCATTCGATGGGTGGGGGGAACCGTGGCGTACGCCACCGCGGTCAAGAGCGTTCCGGTGGTGCTTTCATCCGCCCGCAAGCACGGCTTTGAGAACTACCCCGACTTCTACAGCGTCAACAGTGCCGAGGCGACCCAGATCCTGGGCAAGGCGGAAGACATTCTGGAATACATGGCCTACGGCCCGCTGAGCATCGCCAATCCGGAACAGATCACCGACGATCCCGCGACCTACGACGCGGTCAAACCCGAGGGGGATCTTCGCGGCCTGCCCACCGCCATCACCTACAGCACGAAGGTCGTCCGCCCGTTGACGCCCGTCTACGACCTGATGAAGGACCCCGGCACGACCAACGAACGCATTCGGGCCGCCGTGGATTACCTCTTCGAAGCCCTGACGTTCCGCCCTGCCACCGCGAAGGAATCCGCCGACTACCTTCAGATCGTCAATGAATCCATCGCCAAGGTTGGAAAAAAGGACGGCGTGATCATGGGACTCTCGGCCCTGTTCCTTGATCGGGACGCCTTGTTTCGACCGGAGTTGGCCGAGGCCGGCCGGCCGGATCAACACGGCCGCGTCATGCTGCAGGATTGGGAACTCGGTCTCGCGGTGAATCATGCCCTCCGCTACATCAAGCCCGACGAGCCACTTCGCCAGGCAATCATCGACGGGCGCATGCGGACACGGGAAGACGTGCAGCGCGAAGTCGCCCGCATGCTGGACGACGACCGCATCCGGAAGCCGCGAATCCTCCGCTTCTTCCGCGACTTCTTTGACCACGATCTCGCCGGCTACATCTGCAAAGACACCGCCGCGCTCGCGAAAACCGGCATTTCCAATCGGGGTACGTCCCATTTTCGCGCCATGTTTGACGCTGCGGCCAGCACGGATCGCCTCATTGAGTTGATCCTTGAGGAAGACAAGGACGTCCTCAAGCAACTGCTGACCACGCAGAAAGTCGTGGCGACCAAGAGCGACAACACCTACTTCGGGCGAAAGCGCACACCGGAGGAAAGGGTGGCCGCCATCGCCGAGAAGAAGGCGGAAGACGCGCGCTTGAGGAAGGAGTCCGCAGCCGAGCTAGAGGCGGTGAAGTCGGAACTCTCCGAGATAGAAGGCAGGTTGAAGAACGGTGATTTGGAGAAAGGGGTTCAGAAGAGTCTGGAGGCCCGAAAACGAAAGCTGGTGTCGGACGAGAAGCGCCTTGAACGAGATCGGAAACGGGTTCAAAGCAGCATCAATGTCGATGTCATTGAGGCGGATCTCAAAGGTGAAAGAATCTACGCCCGAGTCAGTCGCCCCTCTTTCGGCAGCGGTTCAATGAAACCCGAACGCGTCCTTGCCACCGCCCCCGCCGGCCAGCGCATGGGCATTCTTACCCATCCCTCTTGGCTGGTCTCCCATTCCGACGCCATGGACAACCACGCCATCCACCGAGGCCGCTGGATCCGCGAACGATTGCTGGGCGGCGGAATACCCGACGTGCCCATCACCGTGGACGCCATGCTGCCCGACGAGCCGGAGAACAGTCTGCGCACGCGCATGCGTGTCACGCGGGAGAGCTACTGCTGGACCTGTCACGAAAAGATGGATCCGCTCGGGCTCCCCTTCGAGATGTACAATCATGCCGGGCTGTATCGAACGACCGAGTTGGGCGAGACTGTGAACACCACAGGCGAAGTCATTGACTCGGGCGATCCGCAGTTGGATGGCCCGGTCGAGGATGCCCTCCAGATGATCCGGAAGCTTTCGGAAAGCGATCGGGTCGAACAGGTCTTCGTCCGGCACGTCTTTCGCTTTTGGATGGGGCGAAACGAAACCCTCAACGACGCCCCCGTCCTGCAGGCCGCCCACCGCGCCTATCGCGACAACGGCGGCAGCATGAAAGCCCTGATCGAGTCGCTGGTCACCTCCGACGCCTTTCTCTACCGCAAGGTCGAGCGTTCTTCGGAGAACCGATAGATTCGCGGATCTGAAGGAGGGTGGTTCGAGGTTCGGTGGCAGCCGACGTGTCAAGGGTCACGCCTTCTCGAGACGGTGCGTGGGGGTGGGGCGGCCGGGCTTGAAGTGTTCGAGGTGGTCGATTTTAGTGGTCAGGCCGGGGAATTGTCTCGGCAGGTTTGCGACGGCTTGTTCGATCGACTCGGCGAGGACGGACGGGTCGGCCTCGGCCCTGAGATTGATGATCAGCTGTCCAGACGTGACGGGTTCGTCGAGTTCCTGCGAAAGCTCGGGAATGAAGTCATTTCGGACGAGGTTCATCACGGCGGTTTCCGCGAAGCCGTCGTCGGGGCTGAGGGTCATTTTGAAATGGGCGATTTCAGCCGTCTGTTCGTTCAGGTGGCCTTGGACATTCTCCGCCATGGCGCGCATCAGTTCTGCTGCGTTGAAGGGGGTGTCCGTGCCGAGGTTTACCGTGGCGTTCAGCCAGCCCAGCAGCGCTTCGCCGTCGGCGTAGACATCGTAGTCAACCGCCATGACCTTCCTTGCGACCTGTTCGGCGTCGACCACGGCGCTGAACCATTCATCCAGTCCGGACCCGGTGCGGGCGGAGACTTCAAAGATCTGTTCGGGCGCGAATTCGGCGATCAGCGCGGCGCGGAGTTCAGCCCGTTGATCCGGGTCGAGGAGGTCCGCCTTGTTGATCACGATGAAGTCGGCTTCCTCGAGTTGCTTGCGGTAGATGTAGCGGACCTTCTCCGAGAAGTTGCCGCCGCTTTCCAGACCGAGGACGCGGCGGGCGCGAACGGGATCGACGAGCACGCTGAGCGGCGCGATCTGGTATTGCTCGCCGTACATGCGACGCAGGGGATAGGTCACGGTTGCGACGAGGTCGGTGCAGCTTCCTACCGGTTCGGCGATGAATACTTCGGGGCGGGTGTCGGCCGCGAGGTGATTGGCCGCGTCGACGAGGGAATTGAAGCGGCAGCAGAAGCAGCCCCCCGAGATTTCTTCCGTGGCGAATCCCTTGGAGCGGAGCATCGCGGTATCGACCAGTTCGCTGCCCTGATCGTTCGTGATGAGACCGACCCGACGGCCCGCACTTGTCAGGCGTTCCGCGAGGCGCGCGACGGAGGTCGTCTTGCCGGCGCCGAGGAATCCGCCGATCATGATGTAGCGGGCTTTGGAGGTGGGATTGGTTTTCATTGAATGTCGGCGTTCTGCTCTTTTTCGAGAATCTTGTCGATGGCCTTGTCGAGGAAGGCCATGTAGTCGCGGACGCTGATTTGCCGGTCGTCGGCCGTGCCTTTGGCTTCGTAGAGCCAGCCGTCGGAATAGGGCTTCTTGTCCACGAGGGAAAGTCGGTCTTTCAAGGCGGCATTGCCTCCGAGAAAACGGCCGTCGACCACGCAGTAGAGGTCGCTGATCGCCTTGAAACCCTCCAGCCAGCCGACGATCTGACCACAGTCGACCGCAGCGTCGGGGGGTGTTTCAAAGGCGTGATCGACCATTTCCCCGAGCATTCGTGTGGCGAACTTCGTGACACCCACGCGCCAGATTCCGTCCTCGCGTTCCGAAAGCCACGCGTGGGACGGCGTGTAGAGGTAGTCTTCCGGCAGGTGGGTGGTGAAACGGCCGCGCTGATAGTGGATCAGTTTGCTCGGTGTGTTGGACATCGGAGGCCGGCTTTTTGACAGAAAGCCGGCCGGTTGCCAATCCGTTGCCGCGTCCCTATTTTTCCGCCGTGCTGTATTTTGACCACAACGCCACCTGCCCGATGCTGCCGGAGGCCCGCGACGCGTGGCTGGAGGCGGTGGAGCGTTATCCGGGCAATCCGTCCAGTCTCCACCGGGTCGGTGATCGGGCGGATCGGGCGATGAACCTGGCGCGTGAGAAGCTCGCGGCAATGTTGGGCTGTCACCCGTTGGACATCGTTTTCACGTCAGGAGCGACCGAGTCCGCGAATCTGGTGATGCGTCACGCGGCCGCGGCGTATTCGGAGTTTGCCAGCATTTGGGTTTCCTCCATCGAGCATCCTTGTGTGACGCAGCCGTGGCGCTTTTTGTTTCCCAAACGCGGAGTGCCCCTGCGCTCGGACGAGCACGGGGTGGTGCGGTTGGACGCGGTTGAATCGGCTTTGGAGAAAAGGCGACCGGCCTTGGTCGCCGTGATGGCGGCGAACAACGAGACGGGGGTGATTCAGCCGTGGTCGGGAATCGGCGAGGTCTGTCGTGAACACGGAGTGGACTACTTTTGTGATGCGACGCAATGGCTGGGGCGGCTGCCCGCGAAAGGATTGGGGAGTGTTGATTTTGTCGCCGGCAGCGCGCACAAGTTTGGCGGTCCACGCGGGGTCGGTTTTCTGAAAGTGAAGGGGCAGGGCGCGTTTCAGGGCTTGTTTCGCGGGGGGATGCAGGAAGAGGGACGACGCGCGGGGACTGAAAACGTTCCGGGCATTCTCTCCATGGTGAAAGCCATGGAAGTCCGTGAATCGGCGTTGGGACAGCGCGCCGAGGAACCCAGACGCGAGTGGCGCGATTCCTTCCTGCGGGAACTCATGGCCCGATTGCCGGGCTCTCAGGTGCTGGGCGGGCAGGTGGAGCGATTGTGGAACACGGCCACGGTGTTGTTGCCGGCGAAGGATTGTAGGCAGCGTTTCGCGGTGCGTCTGGACAAGGCGGGCTTCGCGGTGTCAACCGGTTCGGCGTGTGCGAGCGGGAAGGAGGAGCCTTCGCCGGTATTGCTGTCGATGGGCGTTGCCGTCGAGGACACGTCAAGGGTGTTGCGTTTCAGCGCCGGATGGGAGACGACGGAATCGGATTGGAAAGCGTTGCTGAACGGAGTGCTCCGGGTCGCGAGCGAGAGTGACTCGACGCCGGGGATGGAATAGCCTCACGCCCGATGCGCAAAGAGCTGTTCAAGAAGGTCAAGGCGATGGTGGTGGAGGATTTTTCCTTTCACCGCCTGACGGAGGAGGGCCGATCCACGTTGTCGGGGCTGGAGCGTTTCATTCATTTCTGGGTCTTCGCCATCAAGAGTTTCCTGCGCAATCGCTGCATGGTCCGGGCATCCGCGCTGGCGTATTCAAACCTGTTGGCCTTGGTGCCCATGCTTGCGATCGCGGTGAGCGTTTCCGCCAGCATGCTGAAGGAGGGCGGGGAGGAGCAGAAGCGTATCGACGATTTCATGTCCTGGGTTGTGGATATCATCGTGCCCCCGGATATCGACAAACCGTCCATGGCGGCGACGACAACGGAAACGACGGGGGGGGGGACTAACGGCGTGGTATCGATTGTTTCAACGAACGGGGTCGCGTCGACCAACGCGCCCGTCGCGGAGGCAAATCGAGGACTGGATCCGGCGACGAGGAAGGCTGTTCGGCGTCAGATCGATGAGATCGTGGCGAACATTCGCGGGGGCGCGCTTTCGACCGGCGGCATGATCCTCCTGATCTACCTTGTCATCATGATGCTGGCGCGAGTGGAAGACACCTGCAACGACATCTGGGGGGTGAAAAAGGGCCGCAACTGGTTTGCTCGGGTCACGACCTACTGGGCGACGATGACCTTGGGGCCGCTGATCTTGTTGGCCGTGACCACGATCAATTCGGGGCAGCAGATGGCGGAGTTCCGCTCCTTTCTGGATGCGATGCCCGGTTTTCTCAACAAGCTGTTCACCTTTTCCGCCAGATTGATTCCGCTGATCGTGCTGAGTCTCGCCTTCTCGGTGTTTTACAAGCTGATGCCGAACACGAAGGTGCAGTGGCGGGCCGCGATGGTGGGCGGGTTTTGCGGAGGAACCCTGTGGCAGCTGAACAATCTGATGTTCGTGTTTTATGTTTCGAGGATCGTCACGAACAACAAGATCTATGGGAGCCTGGGGATGATTCCGGTCATCATGATCAGCCTGTATCTGGGTTGGCTCTTTCTGCTGTTCGGTGCCCAGGTGGCGTACGCCTTCCAGAACCGGCGGGCCTATGTCCAGGACCGCCTCGTGGAGAAACTTACCCCGCGCGGGCGTGAAATCGTGGCTCTGCGGCTGATGTCCGAGCTGGCCGCGCGTTTTCACGTGCGTTCGGGCTCGACGAGCGCGGACGAACTGGCCGTCAGTATTGGTGTTCCGTCCCGTCTGATTGTCTCCATCGTGGAGTCGCTTCTCGATGACGACCTGATCAGCGAAACCAACGAGGAAAACCCGTCCTATCTCCCGTCGAGATCCCTCCGTGACATCACATTTGCGGACATCATCAGGGCGGTTCGGAACGGTCGAACGGGCGGGGATCGCGCCCCGGTTGAACTGGGTCAGGATCTCGTGACGGTGGAATACAATTCCGTGATTGAATCCGAATTGATCGCCGCGGGCCGGACGAATTTGCAGGAGATCGCCGAGCGGCTGGTCCGGGCTGCTGCCGAGGTCTCCCCCGTGCAAAACACCTGATTCTGGCTTGGCACTGATCGAAGGAAGCCGTTAGCCTGCGCGAACGTGTTGGGAGCCATAAAATTTGCGGGTGTAACGATCGCCGCCGTCTGGTTTGGCGGCGCGGTGTTTTTTACCTTCTTCGCCGCCCCTGCCTTTTTCGCCGATCCCATCAAAACAATGCTGCCCGCTCCCTACAACGGGCAGACCGCCCAGTTTCTTCTCGAGCGGTATCATGTCCTGCACTATTTGCTGGGCGCGCTGGCTTTGCTGCACGTTGGTTTCGACTGGATTTACACCGGCAAGACGATGAATCGGGTCCATCTGACGCTGCTGATCGCGACCCTGTGCGTGGCACTGTTCGGGGGGCGTTGGATGCATCCGAAGCTGGAGCAGCTTTACCAGATCAAGTATTCGGAATTCTACAAGGTGGAAGCCTCGGAAGAATTGAAGAAGCAGGCGGCAAACTCGTTCGGAGTCTGGCACGGGATTTCCCAAGGCACGAATCTGCTCATGCTTGGCGCTCTGTGGTTTAATCTTTGGATCGCCATGCATCCCAAGGAGGGCCCCAAGTACCTTGGCGGCGGGAAGTTCAATATTGACAAACATTATTGAACGCAGGACTCCTCGTGGGAACTCAACGCCCAACCCCAAAAGGCAAACCAACGAAAGGGTAGTCCTATGTACGCAAACGAACGGCCGTCCAACTATGGGGCCAATCCGTCGAAATCGTATCGACAAAACCACAGCGACCGAGAATCGCCTCCCGAAGAGACGCTGAGAACCGAGAAACTCCAGGTGGAACGGAAATCCTTCGTACTCACCCTGAAGGAAAACGCGCGCGGGAAGTTTTTACGGATTACGGAGGATGTGAACGGGCGTCGCGCCAACATCATCATTCCGTCGACAGGTCTGGACGAATTCGCCGACCTGGTCGCCGCCATGGCGGACGCGGCCCTGGAAGAGGACGAGATCGAGTCTGAGCAGGTTGAAAGAGACGACGCCGAGGGGCAGGAGTAAAACAGCCAACCGGGCGTCGATGCCCGTAGACCGGATCTTTCCCCGGGTGGAATCCTGTCACCTAGGATTTGGACGGGGGCGGCAACACCGGGGCGTCGCCCCAGAGTCCCTCCAGATCGAACGTCGAGCGCAGATCTTCCCGCATCACGTGGACGATCACGTCGATGTAGTCGAGCACCACCCAGCCGGAATGGTGGTCACCGTCCACCCGCTGGGCCTTGATTTTGTGGCGGCGGATCAATTCCCCCTCGATTTCGTTCATGATCGCCCGGAGGTGCGGGTCGCTGCCGCCGGAGGCGATGACGAAAAAATCCGCGATGCTGGAAATGCCGCGAAGGTCGAGAACGACAATGTTTTCGGCCTTTTTGTCGTCCGCGAATTCCCTGCAAAGTTGCGCTAGCTGTTCCGATTCCATTTAGTTGCGCGGACGGTCGCAAACCGCAGATCAAAGATAAAGGCCGTTGTCACGAATGCTGTTTGCGACGGCGGATCCGGTGAGGTAGTCGATCGGCAGGCCCTGTTGGACCCGAGCACGAATCTGGGAGGACGAGACGCCGAGCGGGAAACCCCGCAAATGATGCGCCGTGAAACCATCCGGCGGCTTCGTGTCGGCTTGGCCCGGGCGCGGGATGATGAGAAATTCGACGCTTTTCGCGAGTTGGGGGGCGTCGCGCCATTTGTGAAGCGTCGGCACGTGATCCGCTCCGATCAGCCAAAAGAGCTTGGCCTCGGGAATCCGCCTGGCATAGGCCCGGACCGTGTTGATCGAAAAGGAGGTCCCGCCCCGGTCGAGTTCCAAGGAATCCACCCGCATGCGGGGATTTCCCGCCAATGCCAGGCGCAGGAGTTGCATTCGCGCGCGGTCGTCCGCCGGGGCGAAATCGGGCTTGAAAGGGGACCTCGCCGCCGGGATGAAGTAGATGCGATCAAGCGAAAACTCCTCGCACGCGGCCCGGGCCACGAGCAGGTGACCGAGATGCACGGGATCGAACGATCCCCCGAACAGTCCGATCCGCTCCATCAACAGGCGTTGCTCAATTTCCGGGCGGGCGCGGTTCCCCGCGTTTCCAACGCCCCGGCCTCCAACAGGCCTTTGACCTTCGGAACGAGGAGAAACGCCTCGACGATCATCCAGATTTCCAGCGCGATGGTCGCGAAGCCGATCGACACGACCAGCCAGTTGCCGGTCTTGATCCAGCTTTGTTCGCCGGAGAACAGCTGAAGACTCATGGCCCAGATCGGCATGATCAGCATGAAGATCATCGGCAGGGACACGAACCAGATCGGTTTGCCCCGTCGCCAGAGATAGAAAAAGATGACCATCAGCGCGAGGCCGGCCAACAGTTGGTTCGTCGCGCCGAAGAGCGGCCAAAGCAGCAGGCCGCCCTTGCCGGCGGTCGACCAGGACCACTCGCTCCAACTGCCAAGCGGCGCTCCGGCCACGGCGGTGCCGAGAAGGACGGCGAAAGTCGTCGCGCCGTGTTTGTTTTCGAGCAGTCCCCAGAAACCCGTCGGTTTCGCGTTCTCGCCCTCGGCGGAATAAGTGCCGCCGAGTGTGGCGGCAAGTTCCTGCACGACGTAGCGCTGCAGCCGGCAGGCGGTGTCCAGCGTTGTTCCCGCGAAAGAGGCGACCAGCACGCCCATCAGCGCCACCGCAGTGCCGCCGGGAATACCGATGGCCATCAGGAAATTTGCGGAGCCGTCGACGAAGGCACCCACCTTGGCTCCAAGACCGCTGGCCGCGCCCCAGCTCGCGTACCGGGCCTGCCACGCGGCCTCGCCGGTCAGCATCTCGCCATTGACGTTCGCGCCCAGGCCGAGACCAGCACAGCATGCGAGGATGACGAGGGTGGCGAGGAATCCCTCCGTCAGCATTCCGCCGTAGCCGACGAATCGCGCGTCCGTCTCGCTCTTCAACTGCTTGCTGCTGGTGCCGCTGCTGACAAGGCAGTGGAACCCGCTGCAGGCACCGCAGGCGATGGTGATGAACAGGAAGGGAAAGATGAAGGGGGCACCCTGAGGAGCCGTGTTCAACATCGGGGCCACGATGCGCAGGGCCGGGCGTTCGACTCCGGCCGGAGCGTATCCTCCCATGAAGGCAGCCCCGAACAGTCCGACCACGATCAGGCCGAGCGCGGAAATCAGTTGAAGGGAGTTGATGTAATCGCGCGGTTGGAGGAGGAGCCAGACCGGAAGGACCGATGCGACGTAGGAATAAACGAGCAGCACGACGACCCAGGTCATGATGGGCCAGGCGGCGAGGGCGTTGTTGAAGCTGCCCAGAAATCCGTCGTTTCCGAAGATCACCGTCACATACATGACGCCGAGGGCGATCAGGGACGGCAGGAGGAGATGGGCCCCTTTTCGGTGGAGGAGAATTCCGATCACGACCGCGATGGGAATCTGGATCAGGCAGGGAAAAATCGACGCTGGGTATTGCCTGAAGACGGCCGCGATCACGAGCCCGAAGATCGCGAGCACGATGGTGAGCGCCATGAAGAGAATCGACAGAAAGAGGATTCGCACGCGCGGTTTCATGACGCGGCCGGCGATATCCCCGACAGTTTGTCCGCGATTTCTCAGGCTGACGACCAGCGACCCAAAATCATGAACCGCGCCGATGAAGATGGAGCCGAATACGACCCACAGCAGCGCCGGCACCCACCCCCACATGACCGCGATCGCGGGGCCCACGATGGGGCCGGTGCCCGCGATGGACGTGAAATGATGTCCGAAGACGACGCTCTTCTCCGTGGGAACATAGTCGACCCCGTCGTTCATTGACTCAGACGGACAGACCGCCGTCGCGGAGAGGGCGAAGATCTTGCCGCCCAACCAGCGGCCGTAAGTGTTGTAGGCGACGATGAATCCGACGCCTGCCAGGACAGCGATCAACAGCGTTTGCATGTAAGCGCGGGAGTATGCCGGGCGGTCGCGGGCTGTCGAGAGCGCAGCGTGGTTTGACAAAGCCGATCTGTATCGGAAGGCTCGCAGTCGCATGATCGAGCCGTGGAAAATCCTGGACTCCCGCGTGGGCGGCGACTTTCGAATCTTCAACATCACCATCGACCGCAAGGCGAATCCGAGGAACGGACACGAGCAGGACTTTTATGTCATCAACGCGCCGAATTGGGTCAACGTTGTCGCGACGACCCGCGAGGGGCAGATGATTCTCGTGGAGCAGTACCGGCACGGTTCCGGCAGCGTGGAGTTGGAGATCCCGGGCGGAGTGATGGATGCCTCCGACACCTCGCCGGTGGAGGCCGCCGTGCGGGAGTTGAGGGAGGAAACCGGTTACGAGGGGAAGAACGCGCGGGTGATCGGCTGGGTTTATTCAAATCCCGCGATCATGGTGAACACGACTTTCACCGTTTTGGTGGAAGACTGTGAATTGAAGCACGAGGTCGAACTCGACGCGGGCGAGGATCTGGTCACGCACCTGATGTCGGTCGATGAGGTGCGGAGACTCACGGCCGGCGGGCGCTTCGGACATTCGCTCGTTGTCGCGGCGCTTTATCACTACGAGCTGCTCAGGTCCAATTTTCGCTAACGGCCGTTCTTATCAAAGGCGGTTCCTGAATTAAAAGCGGTATTGCAGGGAGGTCGAGGCGAGGTGGGCGGTGTAGTTGAGGTTGCCGCCGTAGGTGTTGTCCCGGTTTCTGAACCAGCCGTAGTGGAAAAGGACGCGCAGGTTTTCTGAAATGCGGCGCGTCAGTGTGGTTAGAATCCGGTGCTCCTCAAAGCCCGCGCCGTAGGGCTGGCTGCCGGCGGAGTTGTCATAGTAGTTGTCCGCCCGGGAGTAGAGGTAATCGATGTTGAGGTCGGTTTTGAGATCCAACACGTAGGCGGTATTGAACCCGGCGGTCCAATAGCTGTTCTGGGATTGAGTCACGACGGCCGTCGGGCCGGAGATTGCCGAGGGCGTGTCCGTGGTGTCGAAGACCAGGCTGCCGGTTCCCTGCAGGTAGAGTCGGGTGAGCGGGCTCCAGGTGAGGCTTTGGCTGATGATATGACTGCGGAGCTTCGCGCTGTCGATGGCCTCGGTGTTGCCGCCCGTTTCCACGCGGGAGAATTGATGGTCGTATCGCGTGACCGCGACGACGCCGGTCGAGGGGCGGGCGGTGATCCGCAGGTTGATGTCGTGGGTCTCGAAATTCTGACGAGTCAGGTAGGCAGGATAGCGGTTGCCGCTGGTGGGTGTGTTCAGGGTCGTGTCCAGTCCGTGATCGAAACGATTGTTCCGGCGTTTGAAGTAGTATTGCGTGGCGAGATTGAATCTGGGGCGGGGATACCAGTTGGCACCCAAGGTGTATTTTTGCACGAATCGTTTCAACTCGGTGTCACGGGCCATTTGCAGGGTGCCGCCGCTCACGGCCCGCTGTCGCTCGTTCAGGTCGCCGTCGTTTTGCTCCCATTCTCCCAAGGCCTGGAAAACCCAGTTTTTTGCGCCGGTGTAGCGTATTTCGAGACGTTCGGAGAAATCGAGGAAGTCCTGTTCGCTCTGGACCTCCCGCGCCTGGGTGATGCTTCCGGGGAAGGTCGATGTGAAGAGGGAAGCGCCACCGAGACTGCTGGATTCGGCTCGAACAGCTGGTATGACGGACCAGTTGGCGCTGGGCCTGTAGAGAAGGTTCAGAGAAACCACGCTTTGGTTCAGGACGGTGCCTCCCGCCAGATCAAGAAAACCGGGAAAGCGCTGTACGGCCGGGTCGAAGACGGAATTGAAGGTTGTGCCCTCAATCCGGCTGCCGCCCAGGTCGGTGTCCAGGCGGGTGAATGAGTATCCGGTGGAGAAGGTTAGATTGGTGCTCAGTTGGCTGATTGTGTGGGCGTGGGCGTTGAACAGGTCTGTCTGAACGACATCCTGTTGTGTGGTCCGTGTTTCGGTCGCCGCTCCAGGATCGTTGCGGAAGTTCAACGAATTGCTGACCCGAGTGCTGTCGAAACGAAAGCCGATGCCGGCGTCCGTGTCTCCAAGGGTGTGTTCGACATCGAAGGTGACGGTGTCGCGGATTTCGTCGATTCCGCGAAAAGACGCGGCGACGTTTCGGCTCGTGAAGGATCCGGGAAAGCCCCCCCAGATGGTGGAATCGGTGGCCCCCTTTCGCGTTTCGTGCGAGTAGCCAATCCGATAGGCCGGTTTGTCTTCGAGCGTCAGGCCTGCTTTGAGCCAAAATTTCTGTCTGTCCAGATGCAGCATCGCGGGATCGAGCGGCTGCCAGGTGCCGAGGGGGGGGGAGTAGCCACCGTTGCCGGTGGACCACGTGCGTCTGCTGTCGACTCCGAATTTCAGGTAGCCCTTGGTGTCGTCAAGGTAGGCAAGGTTGAAACCGTAGGTGTCGTGTCCGCCGAGACCGCGTCCGCCGAGTTGAATCATTCCATTCTCCCCGACGAAGTTCTCGTAGTAGAAGTCGGCGATTCCCCCGAAAGAGCCCGAGTTCAGTCCCTGACGCCGTCGGAACTCGGGTTTGCTGAGGTCGAGAAAGGCCTTGCCCAAGGTGACGTTCACCCAGCCGATATATTCGGTGCTGCCGCCGTCCCATTCGGTGAACTCCGCCTCGGGTTCCTCTTCAGAGGAATCGCCCGGCGTCTCCGGACCGCCAGCCCCTGTGGCGCAGACAAGGCCGAGACCTCCGAAAAGGCAGAGCGAGAGCCATCGATCCCGGGCGCTGCGATTCAGATGAAACGGCGATTGCATGGCTAGAAGCGAAGCGATGTGCTGACGTGGGAGCCGTGGACCGCCTCGTGGCAGCCGGCCGTCCAACAGGTGCCCTTTTGCATAAGGAACTGGTGGGGCAGCCCTCCGACGGTGATGTTGGAGGTGCGGACATCGACATGACACTTGAGGCAGAGGTTGCCGTTGCGCTCCGTGAGCAGTTTGGCATTCACCGTGCCGTGCGGATCGTGGCAGACGGTACAGCCTTCGCGTAGCGCCTCGTGCTGGTAGGTGAAGGGACCGCGTTGGGCCGGATGGCATTGTACACAGGTGCTGTTGAAACCGGCAAGGGCGGTGGCGTTTTGTCGGATCGCGGGTCCGCTGTGCGAGTCATGGCAGTTCGAGCAGCTCATGCCGTTGCCGAGCGGATGGTGATTCGGCAGATTGAATCGGCCCCGCATCTCGAGATGGCATTCGAAGCAGACCTCGGGCGATTTGCCCGGGTTCACAATCGTTCTCAACGCTCCACCGGACTCGACGTGAATACTTGCAGGGCCGTGGCAGGTCTCGCAGCCGATGGTGCCTTCCTTGTTCCATTCGGTCCTGATTACCGAGTGAGTCGCGGTGGCGAAATTGCGGGAGTGTTGCTGATGGCATTCCGAGCACTTGGCGTCGCCGACAAATGCGGCGGAGGGGATGTGCGGCGGCGTGACCACCGTCCGCTCGATGGTGGAGCAGGAGATGGCCGCGACGATCAGGGCCGTGGCGATCAGCAAGGCCGGAAGGGCGGGCTTTCCGCCGAAAGTCTTTCGGAGGGTGAGGGGGATGCGGTTTGCCGTTCTGTCGTTCATAGTCCGCAGTCTTCGTCTCAAGCTGCGGCCGGCTGCTTGTCGTCCGCCCGGAATTTCCCCTGCATGATCGGAATCGCGACGCGTAGCAGGACGGAGTAGCAAAGGATTCCAAACGCCCAGATGCCGAAACAGACGAGCGATTCATCGAGGGTGGGGGAGTATTCGATGATTTCCCCGAGCGGCGAGGGGATCTGGCCCGGGACCACCAGCCCCATGCCCTTTTCGATCCAGACGCCGAAGATGGCCAGCACGCAGGCCAGATCGAGCCATTTGAGGCTGCGGCTTATGGGGAGAACGAGAAGAATCAGCGCGACGAGATTGCAGAAGATGGCCGTCCAGATCCAGGGCACCAACCCGTTGTGACCGTGCAGGCCGAAATAGAGATACCGGGCGGAAGAGGCGTGCAGATTGTCGGTGTAGAATTCCTTGAAGAGTTCGTTTAGAAGCAGGAACACGTTCACAAGCATGGCGACCTGAACAATGGCTCTCAATGTCATCAGGGCGCGGTCTGTGATCGCGAGGCGCTCGGTCATGCGCGCGTTCACCAAACTGTTCACCGCGGGGCTGGCCATCAGGCGCTTGAGTGTTTTCGCGTCAACCCGCAGCACCCGTGCGGGGCCGTCGGCCGTGGCGGTTGCTGTTCGGGTTGATCCGGTGAGGGCTGAAATTTCGCCGAACTGTTCGCCGGGTCCGACGCGGCGTATCAGCCGCTGGCGGCCGTGTTCTTCGCGCCTGACAACGACAAATCCGTCGATGACAAAAAACGCGTCATTGTCCGCGCCGCCTTGCAAGAGAAACACGTCGTCGGCGTCGGCCTCCTGAATCTTCGAGCCTTCAAGGCACTGCTCCAGTTGGCTGTCGCTGAGGCTGGCGAGTTCCGGCAGATGCCGGGCGAGGTTGTGGAAGTCCTCCAGTGTGGCGCGACGGATGGGGAGATCCTTCAATCCATGTTGGTCTTCCCGCTTTGTCCTGCGGGCGGTCACGCGTCTCACCATCTGCATGGCGATGATCACGAGGGCCGGTCCGGACACGAACGCAGAGGCGATAAAGCGGGGGCCGACGATGCTGTTGTTCCAAAAGGGTCTGCCGCCCAGTCCGACGTAAAGAAACGCGGTGACCGAGTGGATCGCGATGGCCCAGAAGATCGAAAGGAACAGCCATGGAAGGTAGTGCCAGCCCACTGGTTCGCGATGCCGGTAACGCATGTAAAGGAGGTATCCGCAAATGTACACGTTCAGCGCGAGGTAGCCGTTCAGGACGATCACGTCCCAGCTCAGGAGGGAGGCGGGAAAGTTGAACTTCCCGATCCCGGGCAGGAGGTGCCAGAAACGGTCGGGTCTTCCCAGGTCCACCATGACGAAGCAGAGACACATCACGATCGCGACAATCGCGAGCAGGATTCCGAAGATCACAAGGTCGGCGAGTTCGCGGCGTTTGTAGATGAAGACCGGGATGACGAGCATGACCGCCGCGTCCGCGACTCCGACAAGGAAAGTGAAGTTCGCAATGTAGACGCCCCAACAAACCTGGTCGCTCATGTCAGTCGCGGCCAATCCCGCCGCCAACTGGCGGGAGTAGGCATTGAGTCCGAAGAGCGAAATCACGAAAAGAAGCCCCAGCCAGGCGTAGTAGCGCCAGTCCCCGTCCGTCGCCAATTTGGCGCTGCGCCAGAGGAAGCCGGAATAGTCTTTCAGGAGACGGATCATGCGTCGAAGTAGTAATAGAAACGCGGCATGGTCCCGACTTCCTCCTTCAGGACGAACACGCGTTTGGTTCGCAGGATCTGTGAGACCTCGCTCAGTGGATCCAAGATATTGCCGAACTTGCGTGAACCCGTTGGGCAGACCTCAAGGCAGGCGGGGTTTTTCCCCTCGCGCGTCCGCTGGATGCAGAAATGACATTTCTCCACGACGCCGACGGGGCGGGGCCGATTCCCTAGGTAGGCCATGTTCGGATTTATCTGCTCCTTCGGAATCGAGGGCTTTTTCCAGTTGAAGCGTCGGGCGAAGTAGGGACAGGCGGCCTCGCAATACCGGCAGCCGATACACCAATCGTAGTCCACGACGGTGATGCCGTCGGCCTCCTGCCATGTGGCCTCCACGGGGCAAACCTTGACGCAGGGCGGGTTGGCGCATTGCTGGCATTGCACGGGCAGGTAGAAGGCTCCCTCTTCGGGCACCGCCGTCGCATCGTAGTTGTGATCGCCTTTCTCAAGATCAAATGTCCCTTGGGGCATCTTCAAGACACGGATGTATTCGATGGCTGGACTGCGCGATTGATTGTTTTCCGCCACGCAGGCATGCACGCACTTTCGGCAGCCGATACAGCGGGTGAGATTCAGCGCGTAGACGAATTCGACGCCGTCCATCGCTTTGAGATCCCGGACGTTCGCCTTCACCCCGTGACGGCTCTCGATCTGCCCCTCGATGCGCTTCAGCGTGTCGGCCAACTCCTCCGGCGTGAGCTCCTTGTAGTGCTTCTGAAGGAACTCGCCCACCGAAGTAAAGTCATTGAGGTGTCGAAGCGGTTCCAGCGCCGCCGCCATGGCCGCAAGGCCGGAAAGACCGGCGACGGATTTGAGAAAGGTTCGGCGTCCCGTGCGCCCGTGGGTTGATGCGTCATTCACCGATGGCCTCCAGTTTGAGCGAGTGTTTGGTTGTCTGTTCGATTGCCCCAGGGTACGGCGATGGGCCCGGTTTGACGGAAGGGAACGCCGGGGAATGCGGATCGTGGCAGGCTGTGCAGTCCAGCTTCACGGTCTCACCGGCTCGACGATCCCAGTGCCCGTTGCCTCGTCCATGGATGCCCAGTTCCCAATCCCGATAAGCCGGGCCGTGGCAGCTGGCGCAGAGCGGCGTGCTGTCCTGTAGGTCGAATACCGCTCCGTTTCGCGTCCGCAATTTGTCGAGTTGTTCGCGGATATGGCAGTTGAAGCAGTCGTTGTTGCGACCGAAGCGCCCGTGCCGCATCGGTGGTTGAGCGTGGGCTGCCGGGATGACGAGCTGGTCGTCGTGGTCCCAGGTCAGTTCGACGCCTTCGTCCGTGCCATGGCACGCGACGCAGTTCAAGCGGGAGTAGACCAGATCTGCGTGGTTGGTCGAGACGGTCACCAATCCTTCGGCGTCCCTTTTTAGGACCAGATTTTCACCCGTCTCCTTGTGGCACGAATAGCACATCATTCCCGAAACGTCGGCGTCGGCTTTGATCAGGGCGCGGGCGGAAAGTCTGATTGGAGCGGGCGACGTGAAGACGGGATCCACCATCCGGCTCTCCGGTGGAATGGCGGGCCTGCTGAACGCCCCGGAAATGAACACCGGAACGAGAATCAGGAACACCGAGGTCACCGTGATCAGAAGTGCGTCGGCTTTTGTATTCTCTTTCATGGTGTCCGCAAATCCCGCGGGACTCTGAGTGGGGGCTACTTTCCAAGAGTCCGCACGAAGGCGACGAGATCCTTCATCTCCGCCTCGGACATTTTATCTGAGTAGGGCTTCATGAGTTCACCTCCGCTGGTCGATTTCATTCCGTTTTTCAACTGATCGAGAAGCTGTGCGTCCGTGTAGAGGGCCTGAACTTTGGAGTCGGTCAGATCCTGGACCTTGGCTTTCCGGCCCGCCTTGGTTTTTCCCTTACCGTCGCTGCCGTGGCACGAGTAGCAATGGGTCTTCCAATTGGCCTTCATTTTCGCGGCGTCGTTGTAGTCCGCTGCAGTGGCTCCCGAGAGGGTGAGGCCGAGGCCGATAAGTCCGATAAGTGCGCCTTTTTTCATGAGTGGTTCTTGATGGTGATTGCCGGATTGTATCGCTTTGAAAGGGGCTCCTCGCCGATCCGAATTCCCGAACACCTGCCGGAACCCGCTTCCTGACAACAAGGTCGCATTGTGGTTGGAGCGGTGCTTCCTTCATTTTGCAAATCACACGCCGGATCTTGTCTTGGAGGGGACAAAAAGGGTTTTCCAATGCTTGCGACCAAATGCGGACGAAATCCGAGCAACATGTGAACGCTCCGTGCCAATAGCCGCGTAGCGCTCCCTCTTTCGAAATGGGATGAATGAGGCACGAGCAGAGAGCGGACGAAGCAACGACGTTAGGCTGCAAAGCGGGAAGAGAACGAGATTGGTGGATCAAAATGCCATGAGAACGAGAAACCTGGATCAGGCGAACAAGACGATAAGGCGGTTGGGATTGCTGGGCGGGCTGGCGGTGTTTTTGGTTGTGGGAGCCGCGAGCGCGCAGGATGCGAGGATTGTTTCGCGTCCGTTGACGCCGAAGGAAATCTCGGATTACGCCTTGCCGGCAGCCACACAAACCTCCGGAGGACTTTTTAACGTGGGTCTCGGAGCGCCTGTCTATCTGGAAGCCCAGGTGCCTGCCGGGACCGTCGTCAACAACACGGTCTGGGCGCTGGTTGGAAAGCCGGCCGCTTCGGCAAGCGCGTTGGCCGCAGATCCGTTGGGGGCCGGAGTTCCGATCTACAACCCCGGAGATCGAAGTGTGTATGCCGTCGCGGGACGATCTGTATTGGTGCCGGACAAGGTCGGAAGCTATACGGTCAACGTGACGGTTTCGACCAGCTCGGGGGACATCCTCCTCTCCCGGAACGTGACCGGGGCGGAATACATCGGAGTGGGGAAGGCCGAGCTGGAGTTTCATGATCCGCCTCAGTGCGCCCGCTGCCATTCGGACAAATTCAGCGGATGGCAGGGCACCAAACACGCGACCGGGATGACCCGCAAAATTGACGGCGTTGGTGTCAGCCATTTCACGGCAAGCTGTCTCAAATGTCACAACACCGGATTCGATGCCGCCACGTCTGCCGTGAACGGGGGATTTGACGATGTCGCCAACGTCGTCGGCTGGATATTCCCCAACACGCTCGCTCCGGGGAACTGGGACGCCATGCCCGCAGATCTCAAAGCGATCTCAAATGTCCAGTGTGAGAGTTGTCACGGCCCCGGCGACCAACACGCCCGCAGCGGCGGGAATCCGATCCATATCACCGTCAGCACCAGTTCGGGCGATTGTGCCCAATGTCACGATTCGCCTCCGTACCACACCAAGAACACGCAGTGGAATCTTTCGCGCCACGCGGTGACCACACGCTACCCGACCGGTGAAAACCGCAGCGCCTGCGTGGGCTGCCATAGTGGCCTCGGCTTTATTGATCGGATCGACGGCAAACCGGCAAGCCAGCAGCGTACCGATTACGAGGCGATTGTCTGTGCGACCTGTCACGATCCGCATGACGCCACGAACCCGCATCAGTTGCGAAAAATTGCCGGGGTGACCCTCATGGACGGAACCGTCGTAGCCGAGGGGGGGAAGGGACGGCTCTGCATGAACTGCCACATTTCCCGTCAGGATGCGGACAATTACGTTGCGAGCAGTTCCGGGAGCAGTCGATTTGGTCCCCACCACGGGCCGCAGACGGACATGCTCAAAGGGGCCAACGCGATCGAATACGGCAGGACGATCCCAAGCTCGGCGCACCTGAACGCCGTGCCGGATTCCTGTGTGACCTGCCACATGCAGGCCACCCCCGCCAACGGGAGCCCCGGGCATAACATGGCCGGCGAGCACACGTTCAAGGCGACCTTCGACAGTGGGACTCCAAACGATGATTCCGACGACGTGCATCTGGTCGCGGCGTGCAACAGTTGTCACGGCGGCATCACCACCTTCGACTTCGCACGGCAGGACTTTGACGGCGATGGAACGATCGAAGGTGTGCAGACCGAGGTGAAGGGGTTGCTTGACCGACTGGGGCGCCTGCTGCCTCCCTTCAACGATCCGGCGGTGAACATCGTTTCATCGTTCACCAAGCAACAGCTGAAGGCGGCCTTCAACTACATGTTCGTCTTGGAGGACAAGAGCTACGGCATTCACAACACCAGCTATGCGGTGAACATTCTCAAGGCCTCGATTGCCGACCTGACCGGGGATGGTTCGATCATGGGAGACGAGGACAATGACTGCCTGCCGGACACCTGGGAGCTGACCCATTTCGGATCCCTCACCGCCCAGAACAAAGATGGGGACGCTGACGGCGACGGTCTGAGCAACGCCATGGAACTGGCGGCCGGCACGAACCCGACGCTGTCGGACAGCGACAACGACGGTTTCTCCGATTTCAAAGAACTGCATACGGGCACGAATCCGCTCGACGCGGCCAGCAATCCCCAGTTGGGGCAGAGCATGATCTATCATGCCGCGGAGCTGCTGTTCCATACCGAGTCGGGCAAGACATATCAGATTCAGCGCATCGCCGAGTTGGGGACGCCGCAGGCGTGGGAAAGTGTCGGCCCTCAGGTCGTTGGAAGCGGTCAGATGATCCAGCAGTTCATCTCCACCCGCGTGACCGACAAATACTTCTATCGAGTGGTCGAAGTGCAGCCCTGAGCGGGTTCGCGCGGCGCGTTTCGGAATCCGCCTTGTCAGCGGATTCGCAACGGATATAACCGGGGCCGTTTTCCGAACTGCCTCAAATGAAAATTCTGATTCGTATTCCACTTCTTTTCGCGGGAGCCGCGTTGCTCGCCGCCCTTCAAACACAGGCTTCCGATTGGTCCAATTGGCGAGGCCCTCATTTCAACGGGACGGCCGACGCGAAGGGAATGCCGGCGGAATTCGACAAGAACAAGAATGTGGTTTGGAGTTCCAGCCTGCCGGGCACGGCTGCGGCGACTCCGATTGTCCACGGCGATCGTATTTTCATTTCATCGGCCGACGAGGATTCGAAGACGCTGAACGCGATCGCGCTGGATCGCAAGACCGGTAAAATTCTCTGGAACCGGGTTGTCGGCAAAGGCGAGCTGGCGCAGGACAATCGCAGCAATTTCGCCTCGCCGTCCCCGACGACCGACGGCAAACGGGTTGTTTTCTTCTACGGCAACGGCGAGTTGGTGGCGTTTGATTTTGCGGGCAAGGAACTGTGGCATCGGAACATTTGCGCAGAGTACGGGGACTTCAATTTTCAATGGACGTTCTCGACCAGTCCGCTGCTGCACGACGGCAAGCTTTACATCCAGGTGCTGCAACGGAACGAGCCCGTTCGTGGACGAGGCAAGGAAAACGCCGCGTCCTATCTGCTGGCGGTGAATCCGGAAGACGGCAGGACCCTTTGGAAACACGATCGTCCGAGTCAGGCGGTGGCGGAGTCCTTGGAGGCCTTCAGCACGCCGATGCCTTACACCCACAAAGGGCGGGAAGAATTGTTGATCGTCGGCGGTGACTGCGTCTCCGGGCACGACCCGAAGACCGGCAAGGAGTTCTGGCGGTGGGGTACCTGGAACGAAAGCCGGATCGGGCATTGGCGGCTCGTTCCGTCCCCTGTCGCGGGTGCCGGTGTGATTCTGGCCTGCGCTCCCAAACAGGCGCCGGTCTACGCGGTGAAGGCCGGTGGTGAAGGAGATCTGAGCGGCAAGGCCGACGCGCTCGCCTGGACGAGCGCCGACAATCGTGAGATCACGAGTGACGTGCCGACGCCGCTGTTCTATCAGGGCGATTTCTTCGTTCTTTCAGATCCCCGGCGCGATGTCTCCATCTCGCGATTGGATCCCAAGACCGGCAGGGCGAAGTGGACCACCGTCCTGCCCAACAATCGGAAGAAATGGCGCGCATCCCCCACCGGGGCGGATGGCCTCGTCTACATCATGGATCACGGCGCCAATGTCGTGGTGCTGGACGCCGTGAGCGGCAAGATCGTGCACACCGTGAACATGGG
>JADHOF010000027.1 GCA_016779125.1 Verrucomicrobiia bacterium
CTGTTGAACAACACCTTCCGCGTGGCAGTGAGAGCCGAATCTTCGGATTCGAGCACGTGAAGCAGCACGTTGTCACCCACGGCAAGATCAACGGACAAAGCCGAGCCCCTGGATTCGAGATGAACAATGATGCCGCCACTGAAACGGCATTCCTGCCGCAGTCTTTCCGCGCTTTTCGCATCGAGATCACAAACAGAACAAAGCAGCAGCAACGCACCAATTCGAAGGAGATGGGCTTTCATCGGGTTCCCGCGATCTAGCACCCCAATCGGCGCATCCGCAAGCGTACATTGAACACACACTCCAACTTGGACGGAAACAGGCTTATCGCACGCTTGCGCCCTCCGGTCTGACTCCGCAGATTACCGCAAGCTATGAACCACTCCGTCCTACTTTCACTCGCGCTCGCCATCACCCTCGTCTCCACCGCGAACGCAGCCGACCCGGCGAAGAACTTCGCGATCTCGCCGGCGCTTCATCCCGGCACGGAAAAGAAGCACGAGGCCTTCAATGAAATCTCGAAACAGGGCAAGGCGCCGCTCGTCTTTCTGGGCGATTCGATCACCGCCGGCTGGAGCGGCAAGGGCCGGCAGGTCTGGGAAAAAGACTGGGCTCCGCTCGGCGCGGCCAACTTCGGCATCGGAGGCGACCGCACGGAACACATCCTCTGGCGCCTGAAGCACGGCAACTACGACGGATTGAAGGCGAAACTGACCGTGCTGATGATCGGCACCAACAACACCGGTCACCAGGGACGGGCCATGCGTGAACACGACGGGGCCATCTACAACAGCACCCCGGAACAGACCGCTGAAGGCATCTCGGCCATCGTGAAACTGCTCAAGGAAAAGCAGCCCGGAATGAAAATCCTCCTGCTCGCCATTTTCCCGCGCGGGGCCACCTCCGAAGATCCCAAGCGCATTCAAAACGAGGAGATCAACCGCCTCATCGCAAAGCTGGCAGACAAGCGCACGGTCCATTTCATGGACATCAACAAGGCGTTGCTGAAAGAGGACGGCACCCTCTCCAAGGACATCATGCCCGACCTGCTGCATCCGAATGCCGCCGGCTATCAGATCTGGTCCGACGCGATTGCGGGCAAGGTGAAGGAGCTGATGGCGAATTGATCCGCCGGCGAAGACTGGCCCGGTTCAGGCAGCGCTGCCAAAAATCCCCGTCAGGACGATCTCCTTGATCTTCCACAGGAGCGACATCGTCATCGCGACGGGCATGACCACGAAGAAGATCACCAACCAACGCCGATGGTCGTCGATCGCCTCCAGAATCGTGATGACCAACACCGGCAGCTGGTCGATTTCCTGCAACGTGAAATAACCGGCAACGAGCATCACCAGCGAGATCATCAGCCCGAGATTCAGCGTCGTGAACAGTTCGGTATCCTCCCGCAAGACCTGATCGGGAAGCATCGCGGCGAGATATTTCAGGGCGCGGTTGAGATTGAAGACGAAAAGAACACCGGCAAACGCCATGATCCAGACCATCTGACGGTAATAGATCTCGCTGGGAAATCGGTTGCAGAAGTAGGCGAAGGGCGACAAGCCGAAGTTGAGCAGCGCGAAGATCTTGGCCCGATCCAGAGTCCGCTGCCACACCGATTCCCCCCGCCGGAATCGCGTGATCTCCAACACCCCAAACAGCAGCAATCCCGTGGCGATCACCGACGGCACCGGACCCAACGCGCGAAGCCAACCGGTCGCGGCGGTCTGCACACAGACCAGAAGCGCGAGCGGAAGCCCCCAGAAAAGCGCCGTCAGGCCGCGAAGCAGGTGTCGCAGCGAAACGAGCAGTTCGGTCCTGTTCGCGGGAATCGGAATTGGGGGTGACGATGAGTCCACCGGGCTATTTCCCGTCCCCAGCCCCGCGCCGCCCGAAGTCGAGGTAGGTGTAGGTTTTCAGACCCTGCTCGAACTCACGCAACAGGTTCATGCCTTCTGACGGCTTGAGGCGGCAGGCCTTGACCGCCTTGTCGATCTGGACCTTCATCTGGCGCTTCAGCTCGCGGGTGTCATATTGCACGGATTCGAGCGCCATACCGACCGTCGTGCCGGTGATGATCTCCTCGACATAGTACCCCTCGGGCTCGTCGGGATCGACGAACACGTGCAGCTCATTGACACGCCCGAAGAGATTGTGCAGGTCGCCCATGATGTCCTGGTAGGCACCCAGCAGGAACATTCCGAGATGGTAGGGCTCATGGCCGTTCCCGTCCTTGGAGTCGTTCAACTCATGAAGCATGAGCGTGTTGCTGACATCCTCCAGATCAATGAAGCGGTTGATCGCCCCGTCGGAATCGCAGGTGATGTCCACCAAGGTCGTCTCGCGGGTAGGTTGTTCCTGCAACCGCGCCAGCGGCATGATCGGGAACAGCTGGTCCAGCGCCCAGTGATCAAGCAGGGATTGAAACACCGAAAAATTGCAAAGGTACTGGTCTCCCAGGCTGTGCCCCATTTCCCGGACCTCTTCCGGCATGTGCTTTTTGCCGCGATAGGCGGCGACGACCAGTTCGGAAATCTGCCAGTACAGCGTCTCGATCTTGGCTTTGTCCTCCAATCCGAGAAGGCCGACCATGAACATGTTGAACGCGTCATCCTTCCGCTCCTTGGCATCATGCAGAGCCTCCAGCGTGTTGAACTTCTCGAAATTGTTCCGCATCTCCAGCAGCTCACGCGTGACGTGGTGCTCGTTCTCGCCGAACTCCATTTTCGAGGACGGGCGGTATTTTCGGATCGCGCCAAAGACCTCCACGATCAGCACGCTGTGATGCGCAACGATCGCGCGTCCGCTCTCCGTGATGATGTTCGGGTGCGGCACCTTCTCGCTGTTGCAGACGTCGGCGAGGTAATAGACAATATCGTTGGCGTACTCCTGAAGTGTGTAATTGGTGGAGCTCTCAAAGACGGCCCGACTGCCGTCGTAATCAATGCCCAGGCCGCCACCGCAATCGACATACTCCACCGGGAAATTCATCTGCCGCAGCTTGGCGTAAATGCGCCCCGCCTCCTGAACGGCCTTCTTGATCGTCAGGATGTCCGGCACCTGTGAGCCGATGTGAAAATGCAGGAGACGAAAACAATCCTCCATCCCCTCGGCCTTCAGAATCTCGCCGGCTGCCACCATGTCGGCCGTGGACAGACCAAACTTGGCATCCTCGCCCGCGCTGCCGGCCCACTTGCCGAATCCCTTGCAAAGCAGCCGGGCGCGAATACCGATCAACGGACGCACGCCGACCTCTTTCGACACGCGAATGATCTGGTGAAGCTCCTCCAGCTTCTCCACCACCATGATCACGTGCCGCCCCAGCTTCGTCCCCATCAGCGCCAAGTGTACGAAGTCTGGATCCTTGTAGCCGTTGCAGATGACCAATCCCGCGTCGGCGTCCTGCAACGCCAGCCCGGCGAACAGTTCCGTCTTGCTGCCGACCTCGAGGCCGTATTCGAAAGGTCGCCCGGCGTCGAGGATCTCCTCCACGACCTCCCGCAACTGGTTGACCTTCACCGGAAACACGCCTCGATACCTGCCAGTGTAACCGAAGTCCGCAATGGCTTTTGAAAACGCGCCGTTCAGCGCCTCCACCCGATCGCGCAGGATGTCCTGAAATCGCACCAACAACGGAAAACGCAAGCCCCTCCGCTTCGCCTCCTCAATGATGTCCGGCAACGCCACCGCCGCGCCACCCGACCGACGGGGACGGCAGATCACGTGCCCGTTGTCGTTCACATCAAAGTAATCCGCACCCCAGCGGCCGATGTGATAGAGGTTCCTGGAGTCTTCAACAGACCACGCGTTTGATTTGGAATTGCCGCTCATGCTTGACGAAAAGTCGGCGCACTATAGGTATCGATTCCCGGAATTCAATAGTTGACGAACATTCGGGCCGGTGTTTCCTTCCACGCCGTGTTCGCCAAGTCTCACCAACGTGAGTTTAGCCGCCGCGCCCGCCTTTAAGGTTTGGGCGCGTTCCTTCCTTTTCCCCCGCTCCCGCCGTTCGTCAACGTTCCGACGCCATGAAACCGCCGTTTAAATCCGTTCCCTCTTCCATCAACGCTCCCACGGGCTTCCGAAGCGCCGGCGTCTTCTGCAACGTGAAGAAGCTCGGCACCGGCAAGGGTTCCGACAAGGGTGAAAAGCGCGACCTCGCCCTGATCGTCTCCGACTCGCCCGCGATCGCCGCCGGCATGTTCACCACCAACCAGATTTGCGCGGCACCCGTTAAACTTTGCGTCGCAAACATCGCCAACGCCCGGGCTCAGGCGATCGTCGTGAACTCGGGCAACGCAAACGCCTGCACGGGGGAGCAAGGCATGCTTGACGCCTGGGAAATGGCGGCCGCCACCGCGCGGGCGCTGTCCTTGCCGGCCGACGACATCCTGGTCGCGTCCACCGGCCGCATCGGCCTCACGCTGCCGATGCCCAACATTCACACCGGCATCGCCGCCGCCTCCGTGATCCTCGACAACACCGCCACCGCCGCCGGTCACGTGGCCGAGGCGATCATGACCAGCGATTCGCGACCCAAGGAAATCGCGGTGGAGATCAAACTCGGCGGAAAAACCGTACGAATCGGCGGCATCTGCAAAGGCGCGGGCATGATCCAACCCGGAATGAGCCCGACCGGTGCCCGCCCGGCCTCCCTGCCCCTTCACGCCACCATGCTCGGCTTCGTCACCACCGACGCCGCCATCGCGCCCAAGGCCCTCCAGGCCGCCCTTCGGCAGGCGGTCGCCAACAGCTTCAACCGGATCACCGTGGACGGCGACATGAGCACGAACGACACCGTGATCGTCCTCGCGAACGGATTGGCAGGAAACCCGAAGATTCCCGCGAACGGATTCAAGAACAACGCCGACTTCCAGAAGTTCGAAGCCGCCCTCTGCCACGTCTGCCTCGAATTGGCAAAGATGATCGTGCGGGACGGCGAAGGCGTGCACCGCGTCGTGAAGGTCATGGTGTCCGGTGCGAAATCCGTGAAGGAAGCCGACCAGGCGGCTCGCGCCGTGGCCAACAGCGCGCTTGTGAAAACCAGCTGGCACGGCGGGGACCCCAACTGGGGCCGCATCATCGACGCCCTCGGATACTCCGACGCCAAGGTCGTCGAGAACAAGGTCGACATCGGCTACAGCGCCTCCGGGAAATCAAAGATCACGTGGAGTCTGAAACAGGGGCAACCCACCAAGACCACCTTCGAGCGACTCTGCCAGGCGGTCGCGCCGAAAGAGTTCGATCTTCACATCCACCTGAACCTGGGCACCGGTTCCACCTTCATTTACGCCGCCGACCTGACCGAGGAATACGTCGAATTCAACAAGGGAGACATCGCCGACCCCGCCTCGTTGGGCGGCTGACAAAAGACACCGCCATGCAAGACCTCATCTCCAAAGCCGCCACGCTGCTCGAAGCCCTGCCCTACATCCAAAAGTTTCGCGACGCCACCTTCGTCGTGAAGTACGGCGGCAGTTTCATGGATTCGCCGGACGAACAGATCCGCAACAGCGTCGCCCGCGACGTGGTGTTCCTCGAAGCCGTCCAGATCAAACCTGTCGTCGTGCACGGCGGCGGCAAGGCGATCTCCCGGGCCATGGACCAGGCCGGCTTGGTGCCGCGCTTTGAAATGGGCATGCGGGTCACCGACGAGCGATCCATCGAGATCGTCGAGCAGGTGCTCTCGCGCCAGATCAACCCCGACATCGTACAGATGATCAACTCGCTCGGAGGCATCGCGAAGGGATTCAGCGGCACCGAGATCTTCACCTGCCGAAAACTCGACCTGAAGGACGACACAGGCAATCCGGTCGATGTCGGCTATGTCGGCGAGGTCACCGGCGTGAACACCGAACCGCTCTGGCGCTGCATGAGCCGCGGGGTCACCCCCGTCATCAGCCCCACCGCGCGCGGCGACGACGGCCGGATCTACAATTGCAACGCCGACGTCGCGGCGGCCCACGTTGCAACCGCCCTGCGGGCCCGACGACTGGTCTTCATGAGCGACGTGCCCGGACTCCTGGAAGACCCGAAAAATCCGGAGACCGTGATCCCCCACCTCCAAACCCGGCAGGTGGACGAACTGAAACGAAACGGCACCATCGCGGCCGGCATGATCCCCAAGGTCGACAGCGCCGTGCACGCCATCAAGACCGGCGTCGACAAGGTTTCCTTCGTCGATGGCCGGATCAGCCATTCCGTTCTGCTCGAAATTTTCACCGACCAGGGCGTCGGCACCGAAATCGTCCTGTGAATTCCATGAACGAAATCAAAGCTCTCTACGATCAATACGTCGTCCCGACCTACGGCCGGTTCAACCTCGGATTTGAAAGCGGTTCGGGCAGCCGGCTGCGTGGTTTCGACGGACGCGACTACCTCGACATGGGCACGGGCATCGCGGTCTGTTCCCTCGGCCATGGACATCCCGAAATCGCGGACACGCTCGCCGAACAGGCGCGCAGGCTCGTTCACGTTTCAAACCTCTACTACACGGAACCGCAAGCCCTGCTGGCAAAAAAGCTCGTCGAGCTGACCGGCTCCGGCAAGGCGTTCTTCTGCAACAGCGGCGCCGAGGCGAACGAGGGACTCTACAAGCTGGCCCGGCGCTTCGGACACGACGAGGGGCGGTTCGAGATCATCACCACAAACGCGTCCTTCCACGGACGGACGCTGGGCGGGATCGCGGCCACCGGTCAGGAAAAGGTGAAGATCGGTTTCGGCCCCCTCATGCCCGGCTTCACACAGGTGCCTTACAATTCTCTGGAAGCCATCGAATCCGCGATCACCCCCGCCACGGTCGCCGTGCTGATCGAGGGCGTCCAGGGCGAGGGCGGCATCACGCCCGCCACGCCGGAATACCTCACGGGCCTGCGCAAGCTCTGCGACCGACACAAACTGTTGCTGATGATGGACGCCATCCAGTGCGGCTTCTTCCGCACCGGGGCTTTCATGAGCTATCAAACGATCCTTGCCGGCAACCCCGGATTGGAAACCTTCCAACCCGACGCCGTGTCGATGGCCAAATCCCTCGGCGGAGGCCTTCCGATCGGTGCCTTCTGGGTGCGGGCCCCCTACGCGGATCTGCTCGGCCCCGGCAGCCACGGAACCACCTTCGGCGGCACCCCGCTGGTCTGCTCAGTCGCGTTGAAGATCCTCGAGATCATCGAGCGGGACGGACTCGCGTCCAACGCGCGGACGCTCGGGTCGATGCTCAAGACGCGGCTGGAAGCCCTCATGGCCCGGCATCCCAAAATCATCACCCAGATCCGGGGCCTCGGATTCATGCTGGGAATCGAAGTCGCCGAAGACATCCCCGACTTCGTGGGGCAGACCTCGTCGGCCTCGATCCAGATGTGCAACCGGCTTCATGAAGCCGGCCTGATCACCATCCCCGCCGGAACCCGCGTCGTGCGATTTCTTCCCGCCTTGAACCTCACGAAAGAGGACGCCATGGAAGCCCTTCGAATCTTCGGAGACACCGTGGCGACCTTGGACAACTGACCGGAAATCCCTTGAAAACAGTGGACAAGAAACGCGGCCAGTCATTATAGAATCAACCTTCCCCGCCGGCCAACGACCGGCGGAACTGTTTTACAGGCACGACAACCGAAAGCGTCATGAAGCACCTGCTCAGCATCGAAAAAACCGCCAAGGAGGATCTTGAAGAGATCCTCTCCACCACGGCGGACATGAAAGCCCGAAGAGGCAAGCACGCCCATCTGCCCTTGAACGGCCAGACGTGGGCCATGATTTTCTCCAAATCATCCACGCGCACGCGGGTCTCCTTCGAGACCGGCATCCGCGAGCTGGGTGGCTGGGTGATGTTCCTTTCCAACAAGGACATTCAGATGGGACGGGGCGAGCCGATCGAGGACACCGCGCGCGTGATGGGCCGGATGATTCACGGTGCCGTGATCCGGACCTACGCACAGAGCGACGTCGAAGATTTCGCCAAGCATTCCAAGATTCCGACCATCAACGCCCTGACCGACGAGGAGCATCCCTGCCAGATCCTGACGGACCTGTTCACAATTCAGGAGAAGCTCGGCGACTACCGGGGCAAGATCGTCACCTTCGTGGGCGACGGCGCGTGCAACGTGCCCATCTCGTGGATTCATGCCGCAGCCAAGCTCGGTTTTGAATTCCGCATCGCTGCGCCCAAGGAATTTCAGCCTTCCAGCGAAATCCTTTACCGGGCCGGAGCGGAAACCGTCGCCGGCGATTCAACACCGGGCACGACAGCCCTGTTCCCGGGCGGCGGCAAGGTGCTCATCACGGCCGACCTCAACGCTGCGGCGGAGAACGCCGACGTGCTCTACACCGACACCCTCGTTTCCATGGGCAAGGAGGAAGAAGCCGCCGAGCGGATCGAGACCCTCAAGGCCTACCAGATCAACGCCGACCTGCTCAAGGTCGCCGCCCCGCACGCCATGGTCATGCACTGCCTCCCGGCATATCGGGACAAGGAAATCGCCGCCGACACCATGGAGGCGCACGCGGACACCATCTTCACCCAGGCCGAAAACCGGCTGCACACCCAGAAGGCCATCCTGCAATGGCTCACGACGTGAATCATCAGCCGACTGGACGCAATCCCGAACCCCGTTAGAGTCCCCCCGAAATGAGCAGCGCCGTGCCCGCCAAACCCAAGAAGATCAACCTCCGTCGCCCGGACATCATGGAACTCGTCCAGGCGCAGGTGGAAACCCACTACCGCAGTTCCCTCGTCGAATACCTGCGGGCCAACGGCAACGTCTTCTCCGCCGGCGGAGTGACCATCAAACTCGCGAAACAATTCGGCTTTTGTTACGGCGTCGAGCGGGCCATCGATCTCGCCTACGCCGCCCGCAAAGCCTTCGCGGACCGCACCATCTGGCTTCTCGGGGAGATCATCCACAACCCCGAGGTCAACGATCAGATCAAGGCCATGGGCATTCGCACAATCTCCCAACGACCGACGGACGACGAAATGGCCGGCGTTTCCTCCAGCGACGTGGTGATCATTCCGGCCTTCGGCACCGAGGTGGACACCCGCGAAAAGCTCATCGCAAAGGGCTGCGACCTGGTCGACACCACCTGCGGCGACGTGATGAGCGTCTGGAAACGCGTCCGTCAAAACGCCAAGGAAGCCGTCACCTCCATCATCCACGGCAAGGCCTGGCACGAGGAAACCATGGCCACCAGCTCCCAGGCCACCGCGCGCAAGGGGCACTATCTGGTCGTCTATGACCTGAAGGAAACGGACTACGTCTGCGACTACATCGTCAACGGCGGCGACAAACACGCCTTCCTGGAAAAATTCAAGGGCTCCTACTCCGCAGGTTTCGATCCCGACACCCACCTCGACGCCATCGGCGTGGCGAACCAGACCACGATGATGCGGGGCGAGACCGAGGAGGTGCAGAACCGCTTTCGAGCCGCCGTGACGCGAAAGTACGGATCCGCCAAACTTCACGACCATTTCCGATTCTTCGACACGATTTGCGGCGCCACCCAGGAGCGGCAGGACGCCCTCTCGCACCTGCTCAACGAACACGCCGACCTCCTGATCGTCGTCGGCGGCTACAACTCGTCCAACACCTCGCATCTCGCCGAAATGGGTGAACAGAAGCTGCCCACCTACTTCATCAAGAACGCGGCCAAGATGATCGATGCGGATCTCATCTCGCACTACAACCAGCACGAGAAGCAGGAGCTGGAAACCCGCGGCTGGCTGCCCAAGACCGGCGACATCACGGTCGGATTCACCGCCGGTGCCTCGTGCCCGAACAACCTGATCGAGGACGCCATCCGCCGCCTGTTCCTGCTCCGCAGCGTCAACGTGGACGAACTGGTCGGCTGAACGGCCCCCACTCGTCGCATGGCCGTTTGAAATGCTGATTGGTTGAAGGGCGGAATCCTCGTGTCATGCACCCGTCGCCCCCAAACACCCACGCGACACGCGAGGAACTCGAAGACCGCGAACGCGCGACCCTCGCCGCCTACGCCCAGTTCTCAGCCGACAGCCTCGGTCGGGCCCATGGCGAGGAGCCGAGCGATTTCAGAACCCACTACCAGCGGGACCGGGATCGCATCATTCATTCCCGCGCGTTCCGAAGGCTGGAATACAAGACCCAGGTATTTTTGAACGGCTCCGGCGACGAGCTTCGCACCCGGCTGACCCACACGATGGAGGTCGCCGCGATCGCCCGGAACATCGCCCGCGCCCTGCGTCTCAACGAGGATCTCACCGAGGCCATCGCCCTCGCCCACGACCTCGGTCATCCGCCCTTCGGCCACAAGGGCGAGGAGACGCTCAATGAGTTGATGGCGGACCACGGAGGATTCGAGCACAACAACCAGTCGCTTCGCGTCGTCGAGCAGCTGGAGCAGAAATATCCGCGCTACCCCGGACTGAACCTGACCTGGGAGGTCCGCGAAGGATTGATGAAGCACCACACCGGTGTTCGCGCGCCCGGGCGCACGGCGGACTTCGCCGCCAACCAGCCTTCCCTCGAAGCCCAGGTGGCAAACCTTGCCGACGAGGTCGCCTATTACAGTCACGATCTCGACGACGGCCTCGACAAGGGACTCCTGGACGAAACCCGCCTTTTCAATGAGGTGGAGATCTGGCGTCACAACGCGGAACGTGTCCGTCACGAATTCCCCGATCTTCACGACGAAAGCCGCCGTTATTTCATCATCCGCTGCATCATCGACGATCAGGTGAAGGACGTGATCGCCTGCTCACACGAACGCATACGGCAATCCGGGATCGCCTCCGCCGACGCCGCGCGGCTGCATACGACCCGGCTGATCGGTTACAGCGACGAGCGTCGGCTTCGCAATCTGGAGCTGCGCAAATACCTCTACACGAACCTCTACTACCACCCGGAGGTCCACGAGCCGCACAAACGCGCCATGCGCATGCTCGAAGCCTTGTTCCGTCGCTATCTGGAGTTTCCCTCGGAGATTGAACCCGCCTTCCAACGGCGGATTGAACAAGACGGACTGCGACGGGCCGTCTGCGACTTCCTCGCCAGCATGACGGACCGCTACGTCATGCGGCGCTTCGTGGAACTCAACGCGGGCTGACCGAGTCCAGGCTCATTCCTTCCCGAGACTCTCCGACAGCTGTCTGGATTCCGGGTGCTCGGGATCCGCCCCCAGCGCCTTTGCCAGGTGCTCCCGGGCCTTGGGCAGATCTCCCCGCTCCACCGACACCATCGCCCACGCATAGTGGCCCCACGGACTTTCCGGGGCCAGGCGTCGCGCGGCGTTGGCCTGCAACATCGCGGTTGCGAGATCCTTTTCGGACGCCGCGACGATGGCCATCCTTGCCAACTCCTTGCAGGCCTCCGACAGGCGCTCACCGGATTCGGCCACACTCCGCTCGGCCATCGCCTCCGCCACCGCCGCCCTGGAGCCGGCGACTCTCTCCTGCTGCTTGACCACGACCAGCAGCGCGCACATCACGAGCAACAGAACCGACAAAACCCCCAACAACGCCCAGCCCCCCTTGCCGGGTTTCGCCGCTTCCAAGGTTTCCTCCTGCTCGGGCTCCACCCTCGCCCGCTTTTGCACCGCCATGCTCTCGACGAAGTAATTGATCTCCTTCTCCAGCGTGCGGACCGTCGTGTAGCGTTTATCCTGCTCCCTCGCCATCGCCTTCATGCAGATCACGGACAACTCGGGCGGAATCTTCCGCCACGCGGCGCGCGCGTCCGGTGGTTCAATATCGCCGTCCGCGACACGTTGAAGGACCGTCTTCAAATCCGAGCCGTCGATCGGACGTTTGAAGGTCAGCATCTCGTAGAGAATCGCGCCGAGGGAGTAGATGTCCGTGCGGTGATCCACCAGGTTCGTCGTGCCCATGGCCTGTTCCGGCGCCATGTAAACCGGCGTGCCCTGAATCTCGCCGAATTTCGTGTCGACCATCCGCGACTGGGAGCGCACGGACCGAACCCGGTCCCCGGTGTCCGCCGAATCGTCCAGCGCGCCTCGCAGATCATCCTCCCCCGCCGCCTCATCGGGATGGGTCCGGTCGATCGTGCCGATGTTGACGGCGGTGGGTGTCTCCGTGTGAATTCGAGGCACGCCGTCCTTGCCCGGCAGGATCTTCGCCAGCCCCCAATCCATCACCAACACCTCCCCGAAATCGCCGATCATGATGTTGGCCGGTTTCAGATCGCGATGAATCACACCCTTTGCGTGGGCGAAGGCGATGGCGTCGCAGATCTTCAGAAAAATGTTCAAGAACTGCGCCAGTGAGTGATGCCGCTGCCCTGTCTTGTTTTCCCAGATCAGCTCCTCCAGCGAGCGCCCCTTCACCATCTTCATCGTGAAGTAAAAGTTGCCATCCTCATCCCGGCCCAGCTCGTGGATCGGAACGATATTGGGATGCTCCAACTGCCCGGTGATCTGGGCCTCCTCCAGAAAACGCATCCTCTGCGAATCGTCTCTCCCGCTCTCGCCGCGCATGACCTTCATGGCGACATTTCGACCGATGGTCTTGTCCGCGCACAGCATCACGTTCCCCATGCCGCCGCGTCCGATCTGGCGTAGTGTGCGGTAGCGCTTCGCCGTGACCCGGGTCTCATCCAGCGTCTGGTGAATATGGCTAAAGGTGGTGTCCGTGGAATCCTCGCCCGTCGGGAGGCATTCGCAACCGCAGTTGGGACACTGGATGCCGCGGTTTGCGATCGTTTCCTCTACGGGGAAGACCATTCCGCATTCCTCGTTGGAACACTGCAGTCGAATTTCCATTGTCGGCGTCGGGCGGACGGGGTTGCGGGATTCTGGGGCGGACCGGGGAAACATCCAGCAAATAAGCGTCAGGCATGCCAGACGCCGCCAAACGGACGATTCCATCACTTGTCGAGGCCCTCGCGCGATGTTCTGATCGGGCCATGACTCCCCGCCACGCCGTGCGCGCTTTACTTGCATTGACCCTCTGCGCAGCCCCGATCCCCGCCGCAACCACCGCTCCCCGGCACACCGACCTGCTCATCGTGGGGGCCACCGAATCCGCTTGGGCGGCCGCCATCCAGGCGGCCCGCCTTGGAGTGAAACGAATCACGCTCGTGGGCGACGGTGCCTGGCTTGGAGGCCAATACACCGAACAATCCCTTGCCTGCGTCGATGAGAACAAGGGCAACGGCAAGGTGGGATGGGGACCCGACTGGCATCCGATGAAACGCTCCTTCCACCGCTTCGGTCTCTTCGAAGAGCTGATGCAGGAAATCGAATCTTTCAACGAGGCGAAATACGGATCGAAAATGCCGGGCAAACCCTATCACGGCCCCAGCACCTTTCGCCCCGCCGAAGCGCAGGCGATCTTCCGGCGGATGCTTCAGCCCTACATCGACTCCGGTCAGGTGACCTACCTTACCAACCACTTTCCCGTCGCGCCCATTTACGGTGCGGACACAAACTCCCTCGCCGGCCTCGTGTTCGCGCCGACAACGCACCGTGATTCGAAGGTCGCCGGCGTCACCATCCTCGCTCCAATCACAATCGACGCCTCCGACTTCGGCGATGCCATTCAAGTGTCCGGCACCGAGTTCGAGGTCGGTCCGGATCCGAAGGAACGCTACAACGAGCCCAGTGCCCCGAAGGACATGTCGGCCTTTCCGCCCAACGAGATGAACCCGATCACCTGGGCGATGATTGTGGAAGAAGCCGGCGAGTGGACGCCCCTTCCGAAGCCTGAACATTTCGACGACCGCAACTACCCCCGCGCCACGCTTCTCGGCCGGCCTGAGTTCAAGGACCTGAAATGGGACCGCCCCGCGCACCTCGGCGGCATTCTCCACTGGCCGGACAAAGACAAGGCGTCCGCCCGACAGCTGTCAGTCTATAGCGTCCGCCGCATTGTGGATGGCTACACCAGCCTGGACGGAAAGACGTCCATCCTCCTCAACTACATGAACGGTCAGGACTATCCGCTCGAACGACTCCCCCGCCGCGTGGCCGATGCACTCGAAGCCACCGAACCCGGCGCGTCCAGAAAGAACTTCGTTCTCCTCACGCGAGAGCAGCGGCAGATCATTTTCGACGACGCCAGGCAACACTCGCTCGGCGTGCTCTATCATCTTCAAAACTTCGTGCATGAACGTGCCCCCGACAAGACACACAGCTTTCGCGGGTTTCGTCTCAGCAATGAATTCGGCACGCCGGACAACCTTCCGCCCAAGCCCTACATACGCGAAAGTCTCCGTCTGAAGGCGATGTATGTCATGCGCGAGCAGGACGGACGAAACTTCGACGGCAAGGACAAGCGCGCCGCCCGCGAGGCTTTCGCCAAGGTGATGTATCCCGACGGAGTGTTCTGCTGGCAGTTCCACTACGATTTTCACCGTACCGGCCGCGCCTACCTCACGGAGGAAGGCGAGTCCGGTCCGTGGATTGATTACGAGAAGCCGGGCCGCCACACCCGCCACGTCAGCGACCGCTCCCTGTTTCCCCTCCGCAGCCTCGTCCCCGTCCGCATGCGCGGCATCATCGGCGCCCAGCGCAACATCGGCAACAGCAGCATCGTCAGCGCCGCGATCCGCCTCCACGACCACGGCGTCCACGTCGGGCAAGCCGCCGGGGCGCTCGCGGCGATTTGCCTGAGGGAGAAGCTGAGTCCTCGGGACGTGCCTTTGGATCGCGCCCGGGTCGAGGACGTCCGCCACGCGCTCTGCGGTGAAGCCGACGGAAGTCCAATGCTGCTCTGGCCCTTTCGCGATCTCCCGACAGATCATCCCGCCTTCGTTCCGATCAACCGTCTCGCGGCGCGCGGACTCTTCGCACTCGACCGCCGGGATGTGGACTTCCGACCGGACGAGCCGGCCTCCGGGGAATGGTTGTCGAAACTGACCGCCAACGCCAAAGAACACGGGTTCACGTTCGATCTTCAAAACCAATCCGACCCCAAAATGACCCGGGGAGAATTGGCCCGCGCGTGGTGGAAAAGCATCGAAACCGAAACCATTCCCGCATGGCCTCAAATCGCGGCGCCCGACACGGATCTCGATGGAATCCCGGATCGGGACGACCCGCTGCCCTTCACCCGCTCGGAAAGCAGCTGGCCAGGCGAAGCCCACGCCACTCCGTCCGCTGCGGAGGATGGGCTGATCGAATTCCCGGGGATCTCCGGTTCCAAGGCCTTCAATTTCGGAGGCAACAACTCCGCTCCGCTCGACGGCTTCATCAACGACCACGGACTGCCATTCACCGAGGAGCGCGGCCACGGATGGCTCCACGACATCAGCGCAAACACGCGGCAACGCCGCGCGCTGCCCGAGGCCTATCGCGACACTTTCCTCTTCACCCGCACCAGCGATACCTGGGAATGCGTGGTCCCGAACGGTCGATGGAAAGTCACGCTCTGCGTGGGAGATTCCGGCCACGATCAACCCGGCCAGTTCGCCCGCCTCGAAAACGAGGCCTTGATCGATGACGTTTTCACGTCCGCCGGCGAATTCCACGAAGCCACCGCCGTGGTCGAAGTCCGGGACCAACGCCTCACCCTTCGGATCGGCCGCGATCAACCCGGCTCAAACACCTGCGTCAACTGGATCGTCCTGAGCCCAGACACCCGGCCCTGACCGCATCCTACCGGAGTCGCTTCTCCGATTCGTAAACCTCTTTCAGCTTCCCGTAGTCCTCGCGCGAGGCGCGCACGCGTTTCAAGAGTTCGTCGCCCTGCCTGGCAAGTTCCTGCTCCTCGATCAACGCCGGGCTCGCACCTTCCTTCACGGACAGCCTGGCATCGGCAACGATTTGTTCAATCTCATCGAGCTGCTTCAGACGTTTCGCAATCAGTGATTCGACCTGGTCGGTTTTCCAGAAACGGAGACCTTTCCGAACGACATAAACCGGCGTTGTGTGCGCAACGGAGCCGTCCGCCGCAGTCCCTCTCAACGCGATCCATAGCCCTCCTTTGACCGGAACGTCTGCTTCGAAAGCAATCTTGCGGGCACCAATCCCTTCGCCCTCAACGCTCTTCACAAGCTCCCCTTGAGCAACGAGTTCGAGGCGGGTAGCGCCCAGGTCGGGATCGACTTCTAGACTGGCCCGCACATGAACGCTTCGATCCTTGTCCAGTGCCAAGGTATCCCCCGGCAACGCGTCCTCGACGCGAAGGTCGAGCATCGGACCGCTGGTGACAAAGGTGCGCCCGCGGGCAAAGGCGGCGAACCAGTTGTCCGCCGTGAAATCTTCATCACCAAGACAGGCGTAGACACGAACTTCACCGATCGTGCCGCCCCACGGAAGATCGGAACCGGCCGATGCGGTCAAACGGCATCCGAGATTCAGGAATTCGTAGTAGAGGTCCGTCCCCAGATAACCAAACTGAAGGATCTCACCGAAGTCCACCTTGCCGCGAGGAATGTTCATGCTCATGTCACGGTGCACAAAGAACAGGTCGCGATTGATGTGGGCGTATCCACTCAGCCCGCCCTGACGATGGACCTCATCGAAGACCGTGTCGTAGAGGTAATACCGGGAGGTATCGCGAATGAATGTCTGGGTGTTCATCGCCAGCGTGTGGCCCAGTTGTTCGTGGGTGCGAGGGCATTCTTGTCCGGGGGACAGGACACGCAGCCCATCGGTGACCCGGGAATCCCGCCCGTGACCCCGCTGCTGGAAGAAGGTGCGATTGATGTCCCCCATCTTCACGATGTTCGCGAGGTAGATATCCTCGGCGGCGACATAGTTCAGAAGGTTGTTCGCGTCGCTGTCGCTCAGGATGCGGCTGTGCACGTGATCATCGCCGGCATACCAACCGCGATCGGGCATGTGGATCCAGCGCTTCGGGCGATAGGTCTTCGCCAAACGTTCCCCGGGTTTCAGAACGAACGTGTCGGCCACGACGGCGTGTTCCGCGCCCCTTCGCACGACCACCTCCCATTCACCCGGAGGCACCTCCATTTCGAACGGCCCGGGCACCACCCAAAAGCTCCTGCCGCGAAGACCTGTGAGTCGCGGCACGCGCGCGCTGGTCTGTCGCCCCTGCCCCCCAAACTGGGGCAGGAGGTCGATCGCGGCGGCGGGGCGGCGATCAAGATTCAGAGTCTTCCATCGCAGGCTGACCATGGCGGGTGCCGCTTCGCCGGTATCGTCCGCGAGCACCGTCATTTTCAATCGGGCCGCCTTGGGCGAATGAATGCGGATCGGCAGCAAGGTCGTCGTGTCGCCGTGGTTCAAGGCGATCTTGAGAAGGGTCGGATCAGCCGGAACTTCAGAGAGCCCGGCCAAGATCCAGGTCGTCCCCGCTTCGAACACGCCCGCGCCCAACGGATCCCGAAATTCGCCGATGTCGAAACTGCGATCGTAGACCCGCCCCCGATGCGGACCCGTACCGTTCCGCACGCGCAAGAGAATGGCCCCGGCATCGCCCGGCAACTCCACATCCTGCGGAAACCCTTCCATCGAAGACGCCTCGCTCAGGTCAACACGGATCGCGCTCGCGCACCGTTCCAACACCGCCACCAATTCCCCGGACGCGATACTCAGCAATCCGATCTCGGTCGTGCGGCGAACCCGTGCCCGTTGAATCCCCATCCGCAACCGGCGATGAATCTCCTCCATCTCCCCGACCAAATCCGACGGCAACAGATGGGAAAAGTGCAGAGCCAACGCCTCCGCCAGCTGAACCGCATTGGCGGGAACCATGCGCGTCTGCAACTCATCGGACGATGTGTTCCCGGAGGTTTTGGAATCGCGTTTCGAGGTAAAGCCGCCTCCGACCGTGAATCCGAATGAACGTTCCTCCTTCGATTTGAAAACCGCCTCTCTCGTGCCGCCCCCGCTGACGGACAGACCGTCTTTGCCGACGAAGGTGATCCGCGAATGCGCGGGAAACGAATTCCACAATGTTTGTCGAAACTCAAAGCGGCTGCCCGGTTTCAATCCGGCCGGCGTATGGCCAAACCAGGACGCCCGAACCTGCCCTCGCCCCCGCAGACTGGCGGAAGCGCGCGTCAGGATGCGCAACTGGGGGTTGTATAGCGGTGCCAATTCGATCGGCTCTCCGTCCACGGAAAGCTCGATCGGCCCGTTCCCGGCCTGAATCAACCAAAGCAGCCGTTGCTGCTCGTCGGGGGTTTGAATCTGGTAGTCAAAATCGGCATCGAGCTGATTGCGCAAATCCACCGCGAAGCCGGTCGGCAGATCAATGTCGGCGGTGATCTCGACATAGCGGGCATCCGTCACAAGTGTGATGTCAAAACCGATCGCCCCATCGGGAGCCCCATGCCCGGCCGCCGTCTGCTGAAAACACAGGGCCGCCATCACACACGCGATCTGAAAAGAGCCAAACGGGGTGACACGCATGGGACGCTTTATCCCGCACAAGGCGATCGTCGGAAATCCTTTTGATAAATCATTCGTTCCGAAGCAAGTCACCACTGTAGGCAATCTACCATTTCTGACCGGCGGTGCGAACAAGTGCTCGATTTCCACGTGTTTCTCCCTCTAAGTGGCCTTTTGGGAAACTGCGTAACCACCTCTCAATCGAAGATGGAGGAAAAAGTGCACTTGGAAACCTTGCGACGGATCAGGCGAATCACCGCCGACGGTTTGCTGGAATCGAGGGAGGTTCACGATCTCGCCGAATATCTGGAGCGACACCGTGAAGCGAGAGCTGCCTGGCCCGGATCCATCCTCTGGCCGACGCTGGAAAGCATTTTCGAGGATGGAGTCCTGACCGACGAGGAGCTTGCCGTCATGGGGGATATTCTGGTCGGCATCCTCGCCGAATGTGCCACGAAGCCCAACCTCGCACTTACCTCCTACATCCGAACTCAGTCCAAAATGGAGCAGCGTTCCCAAGAATAACAGTCCCTCCGTCTGACGCGCACTCCCCGTACGGAAAAAAGCGGGGAGTCTTGGCCCACTCCGCATGAATATTCCCGGAGCCGTCTCGTTTTTAATAGCAATTCCGGCCTGATTCCCTTCGAATCCCCGCCTTGAATCGCCCGCAAAAATCATGAGCAGCAAACAGGAAGAACAGGACCTGAAGGCCGTCGAACGCCTCAGGGACGCCGTCAGCCGCGTACGGACCGAGCTAAAAAAGGTCATCGTCGGCCAGGACGACGTGATCGAGGAGGCGCTGATCGCCATTTTCACGAAGAGCCACGCCCTGCTGGTGGGCGTGCCGGGGCTGGCCAAGACACTGCTCGTCTCATCACTCGCGAAGACCCTCCATCTCACTTTCAAGCGCGTTCAGTTCACTCCAGACCTGATGCCTTCCGACATCACCGGCACCGAGGTGATCCACGAAGACCCCGGTTCTCACGACCGCAGCTTCAAGTTTCTGCGCGGCCCCATCTTCGCGAACATCGTGCTGGCGGACGAAATCAACCGCACGCCGCCCAAAACCCAGGCCGCGCTGCTTGAAGCAATGCAGGAGCGCACCGTCACTTCCGGCGGCGTGGACTACAAACTGCCCAATCCCTTCTTCGTCCTCGCGACCCAGAACCCCATCGAGCAGGAAGGCACCTACCCGCTGCCCGAAGCGCAGCTGGACCGTTTCATGTTCATGATCTCGGTCGACTACCCGTCTCCGGAGGAGGAACTCCAGATCATGCGCCTGGCCTCCAGCGGCGGCGGCGAGGAACTCAAAGCCGTGTTGACGGAGGAGGAGATCATCCGCATCCAGGAACTCGTCCGCAAGGTGCCCGTCGCGGATCACGTGTTGCGGTACGCGGAGCGCATCGTCCGCGTCACCCGCGCCACCTCCGAGGATCAACTCGACTTCTGCAAGAAATGGCTCAGCTGGGGTGCCGGTCCCCGCGCCAGCCTGAACCTCATCATGGCGGCCAAGGCGCGCGCGATGATGAACGGCAATTTCGTGGTGAGCTGCGCGGACATCGCCAGCGTGGCGCGCCCCATTCTCCGCCATCGCATCATCCCGAACTTCGCCGCCCAGAGCGAAGGCGTCACCCAGGACGACATCATCCGCCGCATCCTTGAGGCGATCCCGCAGACCGAGGCCCTGAGCTGAGCCGACGCCCGGTCCCCCGACTCATCCCCGGCCCCGCGTCCCGATGGAAACCCGCTCACGTCCGCTTGCAGAACTGCTGGATCCCGCCGCCGTCTCCAGCGCGGAGGCGCTCGGCATGCACGCGCGCGAGATCGTCGAGGGCTACATCGCGGGAGAGCACAAGTCGCCCTACCACGGCTTCGCGATCGAGTTCGCCCAGCACCGCGAATACTCCTCCGGCGACGACATCCGCCATCTGGATTGGAAGGTCCTCGGCCGCACGGACCGCTACTACATCAAGCAGTACGAGCAGGAGACCAACTACGTCGGGCACCTGTTGCTGGACGGAAGCGAGTCGATGAAATACGGCTCCGGCAGCCACAGCAAACTCGCCTACGGCAAGATGCTCGCCGCCTGCCTCAGCTACACGATCCTCAAGCAACGGGACGCGGTCTCGCTGAACATCTTCGACACGGTGTCACGCCAACACCTCCAGCGCAGCAACAGCCACTCGATGATCCAAAAGGTCCTGAACACCCTCGCGGCGTTCAACCCCACCGGGCAGACCAACATCGCCGGCGTGCTCAATGAAATGGCCCGCCAGATTCGCAGACGCGGCATCGTCTTCATCATCAGCGACCTGTTCGACGACGAGGACAAGATCCTCAGCGGCATACAGCACCTCCGATTCGGCGGCAGCGAGGTGGTGGTCTTTCACCTGCTCGACCACGCGGAAATCGAATTCCCCTTCGAAGGCTTGGTCGACTTCGTCGGATTGGAGAACATCCCCAAGATCCGCACACGCCCGCGCGAGATTCGAAAAAGCTATCTCCAGGAGTTCAACGGCTTCTGCGACCGCATTCGTGAAGGCTGCGAGCGCAACCAATGTCATTACCTCCGGGTCGACACATCCCAGCCGCTCGCCGAAGTTCTGAGCGGCTACCTCGCCTTTCGCCTGCGGACATCGCGGAAGTAGCCAGCCACGCCGCATGTCCTTCCTGAATCCACTTCTCCTTTCCGGCCTGGCGGCGGTGTCCATACCGATCATCATCCATTTCCTGAACCGACGCCGGTTCCGTCGCGTGGAGTGGGCCGCGATGCGCTTCATCGAACTGAGCGTCGAGAAGAACCGGAAACGAATGGACATCGAGGATCTGATCCTGCTGGCGATTCGCTGCCTTCTCCTCTTGTTGCTGGCCCTGGCTCTATCGCGTCCCGCATGGCGCGACTCCGCGGCGGGCGCTCTTGGCCTTTCAAAGGTCACGGCCGTCATCCTGCTGGACAACTCGGGAAGCATGGGGCTCAGCGACGGTGTCGAAACCCGTTTCGAGCTCGCGCGAAAGGCAGCCGAACAGGTGGTGGACGGACTCCCCTCCGGCTCCGCAGCTGCGGTGTTTCTCGCCACGGACGCCGCTGAAGCGCTGCTGGCAGAGCCGACGCACGACCTGAATCTCGTCCGCAAAGTCCTGCGCGAAGCCCGCTTGAGCGACCGTGCATCAGACCTCCAGCCCCCCATTGAAACCGCGCTCGAAACCCTCAAAGGCCGCGCCTCCGTGCAACGGGAAGTCTATCTCATCACGGATGACCAAGCCACGGGCTGGCGGCAATTGGGAGACATTCAGACAGTCCTGAAACGCGCGGGCAAGGGCGAGGATGTGCAGACGCATCTGATCCTCGTCGGCCAACCCGAGACCAGAAACCTCGCCGTCACGGACCTTTCCCTTGCCACCGGACTCGCCCCCGTCAACCGCCCGCTTCGCTTCGAGGTGGAAGTGACCAATACCGGTACCGTCCCGGTCGAGAACGTACAGGTTTCGCTCCATCTGGACGACGGAACCGCAGCCGATTCCATGGTTCTGCCCGATATTCCCGCCGGAGCCAGCCGGGCCGCTTCGCTCTTCGCCCGACTCCCGAACGACGGCTGGCACACCGTCGCCGCGCGCATCTCCGGCGACCGGCTCGGATTTGACGATCAACGCGTGCTGGCACTGCGCGGTGTCCGCGAACTAAAGACCCTCCTCATCGACGGCGATCCCGGCCCCGAAGCCCGGGCGGCCGAATCCTTCTTCGTTCGCCACGCGCTGACACCCGTCCCATTCGCCGAACGCGCCGAATATTTCATCAAACCCCAGGCCGCCTCCGTGGCGCAGCTTGGCGGCATGCGCTTCGAAGACTTCGACCTCGTGGTGATGTGCAACGTCGCGGAGCTGACCGTCGCCCAATCGCAATTGCTGGAACGCTTCGTCCAGCGCGGCGGCGGATTGCTGATCTTCCCCGGCGATCGCGTCAACGCCGCCTTCTACAATCGCCAGCTCGGTGACGCACTTTCCCTGCTTCCCGCCCGTCTGGGTTCGATCTACGGAGACGCGAAATCAGACGAGAAATTCTTTCACTTCCAAGCCCGCAACTACGGGCATCCCATCGTATCCCTCTGGCGAAACGAATCCGCCGGCACCCTCGCCTCCGCACGCTTTTATCAGGCCTACGAACTCCTCCCGCAAGAGGGCGGCACGAACAACCCGGCGGCATCGTCCGTCGTCCTGCGCTTCGCCGATGAGAAACCGGCCATGGTGGAAAAGATGCACGGGCTCGGACGGGTCATCCTGTTCGCCAGCACGGCCGACATCGGCTGGAACGATCTGCCCGTCCGCCCAGCGTTCGTGCCTCTGCTCCATCGGGCCGTCGCCGCCGTGACCCGACATCAGGACGACTCGGCCAACATTCCTGTGGGACAGGACTACGCCCGTCGGGTAAACGCCGAATTCGTCGGTCACACCGCCAAAGTTTCCACCCCCTTGCACGAAGGGGATGAACACGACCTGACCCGCGTCGAGATGATTGCAACCGTCCCCACCCTGACCTACGCAAAAACCGACCGGGCCGGACGATACAGCATTCAACTGGACGAAACGACGGAAGAGACCCTGTTCGCGGCCCAGCCCGATCCGAGGGAATCCGACCTCGCCTCCTTGACGGAGGAAGACATCGCCGAACTCGCCGCAGTCGCCACGATCACACGATGGACGCCCATGACCTCCCTCCGCCAGACCGTTGAACAAAAACGTGTCGGCGCGGAATTCTGGCTCCCTCTGGCCTTCCTCGTCCTCGCCTTGGCGGGAACCGAAACCGCCCTCGCCCAATACTTCAGCCGCTCAAAATAGCCAATCTCCTTCTCCTACTCGTAATCCCCCACACCAAAAAACATGAACCACCCCTCCAGGCACGAAAACCTACCTCACGCGACAAGCGCATGGGTAGCGCAGACTCCCAAGTCTGCCGTGTCGCGGGTTTCCAAATCCGCACGGGGTCCGATTACGAACAGTAGCTCGAACAAGACCGGGAAATGACGGAACTCCTCCTAAAACTGCTCGGAGCCAGAGTGGACGCCGCCGGCGAGATCGCCGGCGTCCGACTCGCGTTCCACGGTGGCGGACTGAGCCTGTGGTTTCTCCTCATTATTCTCGCACTCGGCGGTGTCGCATGGTGGTCCTATTTCCGAAACCCCGTGACGTTGACGCCTCGCCGTCGCTGGACACTTTTCGCGCTGCGATGCGGATTTCTTCTCCTTCTCGCCGGACTGCTGCTACGCCCGGTCCTGGCATTTACCGTCGAGGGCAGCGTCCGTCGTGCTCTCCTCGTGTTGATCGACGGCAGCGAAAGCATGGGGATCCAGGATCCCCGGACCGAAGCCGACGACATTCGTCGTGCCGCAATCGCCCGGGGCAACGACGCCAACCCGGCGGCGACCAACGCGTCCCGAATCGACCTGACCTTGGCCGCACTCAAGAATCCGCAGTTGAACCTGCTGCCCCGACTTGATGCCGAATTCGACCTTGTCCCTTTCCAGTTCGGGCGAAGCCCCGTCGCCCTGCCCCGTTCTGTTTCCACCAACGAGGCCGGGACCAACACGTTTGACTGGCTGCAACGCCTCGCAAGCGAACAGCCCGCGACCGCCATCGGCGAGGTGCTCCGCGAAACGGTCAACCGCAAGCGCGGGCAATCCCTCGCCGGGGTCTTTCTGATCACGGACGGAGCCAACAACCTCGGCCTAGCCCCCCAGGAAGCGGCGGAGCAACTGAAGCGCGAGAACGTACCGCTCTACATCTACGGCGTCGGAATCACCTCCCCACGCGACATCATTGTCACCAATCTCGCCGCTCCCGAGGTCGCGTTCCTGAACGACGAGGTGCTGGTCAATGTCCACGTGCGCGCTCAAGGCCTGAATGGCGAAAAGGCGAAGGTGCATCTCAAGCTCGGTGCCACGAAGGTGGATGAAAAGGAGATCACCTTCGGCGGCCCGGGTGAACAGATTGTCGCG
>JADHOF010000028.1 GCA_016779125.1 Verrucomicrobiia bacterium
GATTGGTTTTCCGGTTGTTGCGGGTCGCCGATTTCGCCGCGGCGGAATTGCTCGCGCATTTTTGCGCCTTCCTTCCGCATCAGGCTGCGGACTCGCTCCTGCTCGGCGATGATTTCGAGATCGCGGCCGTAGTCTTTTGTGCCCAGCACCGGAGTGCCTTTGAAAAGCATGTGCTCGAAGAGATGGGCGATACCGGTCATGCCGGGGCGTTCGTTGGCGCTGCCCACTCGGGCCACCCAGCCGCCTGCGACGCTCGGTGAATCGTGGCGCTCGACGAGGAGCACGCGCATGCCGTTGGACAACTGCTTTTCGATCACCGGCAACTGTTGTGCGATGGCGGACGGGGTCTGTTGCAGCAGACCGGAGAGCGCGAGGAGGAGCGGGAGGCGTTTCATAAAACCATGAGTGCGGACACGAGAGGTCTGCCCGAATCCGTCGCGGGAGTCAATTCCGCCCGTGAGGCCCTTTCAAAACAGCTTAGACATTGACACCGGGGGGGAATCCGGGTTTTCTCGCCGGTCTTGGTCCGGGACGTAGCTTAGCTTGGTAGAGCGCCACGCTGGGGGTGTGGAGGTCGCAGGTTCAAATCCTGTCGTCCCGACCATTTTCCTTCAGTCTTCTTCTTCCGTATTGCCCCGTTATTCCTCCCGTTTTCTCGACTTCCCATTGTTGTCCATCGCGATTGGTTGGGCAAAACGGGCGGCTGTCTCCGTGCAATTGAGGTGGTGGGCGCGGCAATTGAATTGAGGGCGGTGCGCAGGGCTGCTACGGAGGGTTGGTGGCTGACGCGGAAACGATTTCGGTGGTGATTCCGACTTTGAACGAGGAGGCCGAGTTGTCGGAGACCTTGCGGCGGGTGGCGGCGGTGCCGGAGGTGGTGGAGGTGATCGTGGCGGATGGGGGAAGCCGGGATCGAACGGGGAAGATCGCGCGGGATCTCGGCGCGCGCTGGATTTCATGCGGGCCGGGACGGGGTGCCCAGTTGCGGGCCGGGGCGGCGGCTGCGTCGGGTGGGGTGGTGTTGATGTTGCACGCGGACACGTGGTTGCCGCCGGACGCGGGGCATGCGGCGTTGCGGACCTTGGCGCGGTCGGGTGTGGCCGGGGGTGGTTTCTGGAAGCGGTTCAGAGAGGATGCGCCGTGGATTCTGCGCGGGGCGCGGGCGCGTTGCCGGCTGTTGTTGGAGATGTTTGGTTACGTTTACGGGGATCAGGGCCTTTTTGTTCGTCGGGATTTGTTGACGGCCGTTGGCGGGGTTCCGCCGGTGCCGTTGATGGAGGAGGTGGAGTTGTGTCGTCGGCTGGGTGGTTTTGGGCGCCTGGAGCTGGCGGACGCGACGGTGACGACGTCCTGGCGGAAGTTTGAGAAGCTGGGCGTGTTGCGGACGTGGTTGCTGATGGCGCGGGTGTTGCGGGCGTATCATTCGGGAGTGTCGCCGGCGGAGCTGGAGCGGATGTATCGTGGGGGCAAGTAAAGCGTCGCATTCGCGCGGCCAAGGTCTAAATATCCTCCGCGATCGTGCTGCAACTGGGTCCATTGTCGTTGTCTTCGAATCTGTTTCTGTCCCCGCTGGCCGGATACACGAACCTGCCTTTTCGTCTCGTGATCCGGGAGGTGGGCGGCGTGCATCTGTGCACGACGGATCTGGTGAACGCGCGGTCGCTTTTGGAGAAAAACCGCAAGGCGTTGAAGCTGATCGAGTCGAACGCTGCGGACACGCCTCTGGCGGTGCAGCTGTTCGGGTCCGTGCCGGAGGAGATGCGGGATGCGGCGGTGCTGCTTCAGGAACGCGGCGTGGCGTCGATCGACATCAACATGGGGTGTCCGGTGCGGAAGGTCTGCAAGGTTGGCGGAGGATCGGCGATGATGACGGAGCTGGACAAGACGGCGCGGCTGGTGCGGGGCATGGTGGACGCGCTGAGGATCCCGGTGACGGCCAAGATGCGGCTGGGCTGGGATGACGCCAATCTGACGGCGCCGGATCTGGCCCGGGTGCTGGAGGACAACGGTGTCGCGGGGATCTTTGTGCACGGTCGCACGCGGGCGCAGGGGTTTTCAGGAGTGGTGAATCTGGATGGAATTGCCCGTGTGGTGGAGGCGGTTTCGCGGATTCCCGTGATCGGCAACGGTGACGTGACGACACCGGAGGCGGCCGGGCGGATGTTTGACGCGACCGGTTGTGCCGGGGTGAGCATCGGGCGTGGCGCGTTTTATGATCCTTGGATTTTCAAGAGGACGCGAGTGTTCCGCGAGAGTGGTGTGATGCCGCCTGAAACGCTGTTCAACGAGCGCATCCGCGTGATGAGCCGGCATCTGGACTTGATGATCGAGGTGTTTGGCGAGGAGCTGGGCTGTCGGATGTTCCGCAAGGTCGCGCCTTGGTATGCGAAGCGTTTCGGACCGGCGAACCAGTTCAACAAGCGCGTGGTGCTGATGAAATCCCTGGCGGAGTTTCACGATATTCTGGAGGACTACCTCCGGTGGAGGCGGCAGTTTTGCGATGACGCCGGGGAGCTTTTGCCGAGGTATCAGTTGCCGCCGATGGTGGCCTCTTTCATGGAAGACGGACCGGCTGCGGCGCGGCGGGAGGCGTTGCCTGTGCCGAAGGGGCCGGTCGAGGTGTGGTAGGCGGCAAGTGAAAGCGCGGGATGGAGGGATCGCACCGCAAAAGCGGTTGCTCGAATGGACTCGCCTTTTTGCTGTCCTGAGTGGGATGCGGGTCAAAAGCCCCGTTTTCGGCGAACAGCCGTGCCGGTCTCGGACGGTCGAAGCCGCTCGACAAAATCGCGGGCTTCGCCCCGGGTGATGAAGCCGTCGCGATTCGTGTCCGCGCGCATCAGATCGGTGAGATTTGCTGGGAGTTCGGCGCGGCTGACCCGCTTGTCGCGATCCTGATCCAGCGCCATGACTCGCCGCACTGCCTCGAAATTGATGGACGACTGGCTCTCCATCTCCGGCGCGAATCCGAACTCGCGCCGAGGCTCGCCCAAGGCTCCGAAATCCGGCCCCGGGCCCCGGTTTTGCGGGCCTTCGTGCCGTCCATGCGGGTGCATTTCGTCCTCACCGATCGTGCCGTCTCCGTTGACGTCGAGCGTGAGGAGCGACTTCTCCGCAGCCTCCAATTCTGATCCTTCGAGGATTTCGTTTTGGTTTGTGTCCAGCGCCCGGGTGAGCGGATGTGGCGGTGGGCCTGGATTGGTGGTTCCACCCTTGGGTGAACGGATTCGCGGGGCGTCGGGGCCGGGACCGCCCGGTCCAAACTCGTTTGACGTCAAACGACCGTCCTCGTTCGCGTCGAGCCGTAGGAGAGACCGGCCGGCGTTTTTGATCTCGTCCCTGCTCAAGAGTCCGTTCCCGTTGGCGTCGATGGCCTGCTCGACCGGGTGAAGAGGGTGAAAGCCGCCGCGCCCGGGTCCGCCGCCGGGACGTTGCGCGGTCAGGGAGACGGGCAACGACAGGAGGGTGACGAGGATAGACAAGGCGATCGGATCGGTTTTCATGGTAGCTCCATCCGTGGACGAAACAATATAGGGCAAGCGGGTAGACTGAATGTCAATCGCCAGCGTGAAGCAATTGCGTGTGAAATGTAATGAACGGGTAATTTTTCCGGTCGGCCCGGGATTGATGCGCGAAGTGGGACCTGCTTTGCTCGACCTCTCGGATCTGTCTGAGAACTGAAGATTCGCGCATGGAAAGATGTCCCGGCCCAATATCATTCTCCTGATTTCACACGATCTTGGCACCCATGTGGGGCCTTACGGAATCGGCGCGGAGGTCACGCCCGCTTTGAACGGCCTTGCGAGCGAAGGGTTGGTTTTGGATCGGCATTTCGTGACCTCGCCGGGCTGTAGTCAGAGCCGTTCATCGCTGATCACGGGGCGGTATCCGCATGCAAACGGGCAGTTCGGCCTGTCGCATCTTGGGTGGACACTGAATCGGAACGAGGAAACGCTGCCCGCCAAGTTGAGGGGCGGGGGGTATCGGACGGCACTTTTCGGGATATGGCACCTGCACGAATGGAGCTTGGGCGGATTTAGCGATGTTTCGGAGGATGTTTCGGTCGTGGACCATTCCCCGGAGGGTTACGCGGAGGTGGCCTCCGCCCGGGCGGCGGATTGGCTGAAACGCAATGCAGGGCAGTCGGCGCCCTTCTATCTGCATGTCGGATTTTGGGAAGCCCACCGGCCATTTTGTGGTCAAACGGGTGATCCCGCCCGATTGGGTGCTTTGGACACAAGCGGTGTGATGGTGCCGGACTACCTTCCCGACAACGCGGAGACGCGGATGGAATTTGCCCATTTGAAGGAATCCGTGGCCGCAGTGGACCGGGGAGTTGATCGGATACTGCGCGCGCTTGCCGACAGCGGGCAGGCGGAGAATACGCTGGTCATTTTCACCGCAGATCACGGGCTGCCGTTTCCCCGGGCGAAAGGGACGCTTTACGATCCTGGAATTCAGGTCGCGTTCATTGCCCGCCTTCCCGGATTGATGAAAGCGAACACCCGGAAGGACGCTCTGACATCAAATGTCGATGTCATGCCCACGCTTCTGGAGTTGGCGGGAATCGAGGTCGGCTCGCGGATTCAAGGGTGTTCGTTCGCGGATCTGTTACGGGGGCGAACGAAGCTTGCGCGAACCGAAATATTCGCCGAGAAAACCTACCATGAGCACTACGATCCAATCCGATGTGTTCGCACGGAAACCCTCAAATACATTCGGAATTTCGCAGAACGTCCTGCCCTGGTGATGCCATCGGACGTCTACAACTCCCCGACGAGATGCTCCATGAAACAAGACGAGGATTTCTGGGGTGCCCGCCCCCGTGAAGAGCTCTACGACTTGACCACGGATCAAAGGGAAAGGGTCAATGTGATCGAACACCGGACAGACGCGGTCGCCTTGCGCGGAAAGTTGGTTCAATGGATGCATGAGACCGGGGATCCGCTGCTGGCGGGGCCTATATCACGTCGGTAATCGAAGGATTTGTGGAGCGAGGGTGGGGAAAATCGCTATGGAGCGGGGTCGTTTAAAAATATTTTACACTGAATGCTTTACACAGTCCAAACGCGTGACATTATCCGCGCCCCTTTCCCCGGGGTCGGATCTTCAAAATGAAGACGGCTTCGGTAGGGGAAATTTTTCCAAAGAAAATTTCAAAAAACTATTGCAGGTGATTTGGGTTTTCCCTAATTTCCCGCTCCCTTTTCCCGAATTGGCGGGAGATGGCTAGTATTGCACAGGTTGTTTAGCGATGCCGACGATCAATCAACTCGTTCGTAAAGGACGAAAGAAAATTTCGAAAAAGTCGAAGTCACCGGCTTTGCAGAAGTGCCCGTTTCGACGTGGTGTCTGCGTGCAGGTGATGACCCGCACTCCAAAGAAGCCGAACTCCGCCATGCGGAAGGTTGCCAAGGTGCGGCTGACCAACGGCTTCGAGGTGATTGCGTACATTCCTGATGAGGGTCACAACCTGCAGGAGCACTCGATCGTGTTGATTCGTGGTGGCCGTGTTTCCGACTTGCCGGGTGTCCGTTACCACATTGTTCGTGGTGCCTTGGATGCCAATGGTGTTGAGAAGCGCCGGGTGAGCCGCTCCAAATACGGTGTGAAGCGCCCCAAGGCCAAGAAGTAAACCGAAGCAGGTAAACGAATTTTAACGTATGTCACGTCGCCGCAGAGCAGTAAAACGTCCGGTTCGTCCGGATGCGAAATATGACAGCACACTCGTCAGCCGCCTGGTTGCCACGGTGATGCAGGACGGCAAAAAAAGTGTCGCCCAACGTGTTGTCTATGGAGCGTTTGAGATCCTTTCCGACAAACAGAAGGACACGAGTCCTTTGGAGATACTGCAACGGGCAGTTGACAATGCGAAACCACGGTTGGAGGTGAAGCCTCGCCGTGTCGGTGGTGCCACCTATCAGGTGCCGCTGGAAGTTACTTCAGAGCGAAGCGCCTCCTTGGCAGTGCGCTGGTTGGTCAAGTTCGCATCTGGCAAAAAAGGGCAGCCCATGAAGAGCGCCCTCGCCAACGAAATAATGGACGCCTATCAGGGTCAAGGAGCCTCAATTCGCCGACGCGATGAGGTTCACAAGATGGCCCAGTCGAACAAGGCGTTCGCACATTTTCGCTGGTAACATAATTTTTTATAGCGCGCCCCGGTCGCTGAGAACTATCGGGGATTTTTTATCGCCTGATGCAAGAACAGGCGTGACGGCTTGGTGGCGAAATGCCCCAACACCGCGCGCGATCAATTTTTAGTGCAAGCTGTCGCTCACATAGTGGACGCAAAGTCGTCAGAGAAGAACTCGCCGAATCGGCCTTACAGGCTCGAGCGGACGCGCAATATTGGTATTGCCGCCCATATCGATGCAGGTAAGACGACGACAACCGAGCGGATTCTTTTCTACACCGGCTTGGTTCACAAGATCGGCGAGGTTCACGACGGAAACACGGTCACCGACTGGATGGTTCAGGAGCGCGAACGTGGAATTACAATCACCTCCGCCGCGACCACCTGTTATTGGACTGAGAAAGAGGACGGGGCCACGAAGCTTTTTGGAGGAGAGACTTTTCGGGTCAACATCATTGACACACCCGGACACGTAGATTTTACGGCCGAAGTTGAGCGGTCAATGCGGGTTCTCGATGGGGCCGTCGCCGTGTTCTGCGGTGTTGCCGGAGTTCAGCCACAGTCTGAAACGGTTTGGCGGCAGGCGACGAAGTACGGCGTTCCAAGAATCGCTTTCGTCAACAAGATGGATCGCGTTGGAGCCGACTTCAGCGCCGCTGTCAACGACATGCGTTCCAAGCTGGGAGCCTACGCCTATCCTGTCGGTATTCCGATCGGAGCTGAAGACCAGCTGGAAGGAATGATCGATGTGGTCAATCAGAAGGCGATCTATTACGCCTCGGATGACACGGTCGGACTGGACTATCAGGTTTGCGATCTTGAGGGTGAGTTGAAGGAGGTTGGTGAGCGGGCTTTCATCGAGCTGGTTGATGCAGTTTCGAACAAGGATGACGAACTCGCCGATCTGGTTCTGGGTGACGAGGTCATTGATCCCATCAGCCTGAAAAGCGCGATCCGGCGGCTTACCTGCAAATTGGAGTTTGTTCCGGTTCTGGGTGGTTCGGCATTTAAGAATCGCTGCGTGCAACCGCTGCTCGATGCGGTTATGGACTACCTGCCGTCGCCCCTGGATGTGCCCAACGCCATCGGTCATCTGATGGAGGGTGAATCCGTTCAGAATATCGAGATCGAAACAGGCGATCACGGCAAATTCGCCGCACTGGCCTTCAAGCTTTGGACGGACCCGTTTGTCGGGAAATTGGTTTTCTTCCGGGTCTACCGCGGTCAACTCTCAAAAGGAGATGTTGTTTACAATCCTCGCACGAGGAAAAAAGAACGCGCCTCCAGATTGTTGGTGATTCAGGCGGACAAACGCGAAGACGTCGACGTGGTGTATGCAGGAGACATTGTGGCGCTCGTTGGTCCAAAGTTCATCGCTACCGGCGACACGCTCAATGAATTGGGTGACGAAGTCACACTTGAACCGCCAACCTTTCCTGAGCCTGTCATATCGATGGCGATTGAACCGGTCAGCCAATCCGATCGGGATAAACTTTCAGCGGCTCTGAAATCCTTGTCCGACGAGGATCCCACCTTCCGCTCCTACACGGATGAGGAGACTGGGCAGTTGATCATTGCCGGGATGGGTGAGCTCCACCTGGAAATCATTCATGATCGTTTGAAACGCGAGTTTCATTGCGAATCGCGCGCCGGAAAACCTCAGATCGCCTATCGTGAGACCATCACCAAGGCGGCAAGAGGCGACGGCAAATGGATTCGGCAAACCGGTGGCAAGGGGCAATATGGGCACGCCGTCATCGAGATCGAGCCCAATGCCAAGGGACAGGGCTTTGTTATTGAGAATAAGATTGTTGGCGGCGCGATACCCAAGGAATTCGTCGGTCCTACGATCGAGGGAATCCGGGAGGCAGTCTCGACCGGCGTGCTTGCGAACTATGAATTGATCGATTTGAAGGTGAGTCTGGTTGACGGTTCCTTCCATGATGTGGACTCCAACGAGCAGGCGTTCCGGATGGCTGGGATCTTCGCGTTGAAGGAAGCGGTCAAGCTTGCGGGCCCGGTCATACTTGAACCGATCATGCGGGTTGAAGTGGCAACCCCGGACGAATACCAAGGTGATGTGCTTGGCGATCTTAACCGCAGGCGCGGACAGGTCACGGGTGTGGACAGCAAGGGAAGTCTGGTTGTGTTGAACAGCCTTGTCCCCCTGGCTGAGATGTTTGGTTACTCCACCGCCGTTCGGTCATTGAGCAAGGGACGAGCCTCTTATTCGATGGAGCCGTCGAGCTTTGAGGAGGTTCCCTCCAACATCGCCGAAACAATAATGGATGCAGCAGGTCGCCCTGCTGGCTTCTGATCTGCAATATATTTGGGAAAGTAGAAGAAAATGGCACAGCAACGAATCCGAATCCGACTCAAGGCATACGATCACCGCGTCATCGACACGTCGGCGGCCGATATTGTCGAGACCGTCAAGCGCAGCGGCGCCCGTGTGGCGGGACCGATCCCGTTGCCGACTCGTATCGAACGTTTCACCGTGACCCGTTCGCCTCACGTCGATAAGAAATCCCAGGAAACTTTCGAGCAGCGCACGCACAAACGTCTTCTGGACATCATTGAACCGACGGCCAAAACGGTGGATGAGCTGAAAAAGCTTAACCTGCCCGCCGGTGTGGACATTCAAATCAAGATCTAAGGTTATGATAGGCTTGTTGGGTAAAAAACTTGGGCAAACCCGGGTCTACGACGAAAAGGGACAAATTGTTCCCGTGACCGTCATTCAGGCCGGCCCGAACCGGGTTTTGCAGAAAAAGAGCGTCGATACCGACGGCTATGAAGCCGTACAACTCGGTTTTGACGATCAAAAGGAAAGCCGCGTCACGAAGGCGATGATCGGTCACTTCCAAAAGCAGGGGAAGTCCACCCCGGTTAAACGAATCAAGGAATTCCGCGGTTACACATTGGATGTGAATCCGGGTGACACGGTCGGCGCGAACATTTTTGCCGCAGGAGATTTCGTGGATGCCATCGGTCTTACGAAGGGCCGTGGCTTTCAAGGTGTCGTAAAGCGCTACAACTTCGGCGGTGGTCCCGCCTCGCACGGTCAAAAAGGTTGGTATCGCCGCACGGGCTCGATCGCTGCCGGATCAACGCCGGGGTGGGTTGACAAGGGCAAGAAAATGCCAGGGCACATGGGGCAGGCGAGAAGAACTGTTCAAAACCTGCAGATTGTGCAGGTCCGCGAGGACGACAACCTGATTCTGGTCAAAGGATCCGTCCCGGGTGCGAACGGTGATTACATAGTAATTCGCGAAGCAAAGAAAAAGCCTAAGAAGGCCTGATTGACATGAAGGTTTCGATCAAAAATCTCGAAGGTGCCGCCACCGGTGAAGTTGAACTCGGTTTCGATCTCATCGAGGATGACAAAGGCTCACAAGCCGTTCATGACACGGTGGTCGCCTATATGGCAGCCAACCGGGCCGGAACAGCCTGCGCCAAGACGCGCGGTGATGTCGCTGCCACGAAGAAAAAGCCGTGGCGACAAAAGGGAACCGGCCGTGCCCGTCACGGATCCATGGTGTCTCCAATTTGGGATGGTGGCGGTGTCGTGCATGGGCCGAGACCACGTGACTACACCAAGAAGGTGAACAAACCCACCCGAAAGCTCGCTTTGCGGCGTGCGTTGAGCGAACGCTTTAGGGCCGAAGATGTCATCGTCGTTGATAGTCTTTCGATGACTACGCCAAAGACAAAGGATTTCGTTCGTGTCCTGGAGACACTGGACGTTAACGACAAGACAGTGTTGTTGGTTGCCGAGACAGAAAAGAATCTGGCGCTCGCGGCTCGGAACATTCCGTATGTCGATCTGACAACCGGCGACGATCTTAACACCTACGATACCCTCAAGTACGACAAGGTGATCATCAGCAAAAACGCATTGGAGACAGTCGGCAAGCGCCTTGGCTGAGATTGGAATCTGGCATGAACGTATTCGATGTAATCAAGACCGTCCGGATAACGGAAAAGGCCACTCTGCTACAGGATAGGGAGAAGCCCGTTCGCGGTACCACCGCGACGAAAGGCAATGCCCGTCCCATGGAACCGCAGAATCAGTTCACGCTGATGGCGGACAGACGCGCGACCAAGACCGAGATCAAGGCCGCCGTGGAAGAATTATTCAAAGTTAACGTGACCTCAGTGAACACCCTGCATGTTCGTGGCAAGGAACGCCGCAAACGTACGAAGCACAATGGACGCGACGCCAGCTGGAAAAAGGCGATCGTGACGTTGAAAAAAGGTGACAAGATCAACCTGATGTAAGCCAATGCCCGTCAAGTCTTTCAAACCATTCACTCCCTCACGCCGCTTCTTCACGGTGTCGGACTATTCCGACATCACCAAGTCGAAGCCGGAAAAGAGCCTGACGATCAGCCGGAAGAAAACCGGCGGTCGAAACAACACGGGCCGGATCACGGCACGCGGAATCGGCGGCGGTCACAAGCAACGGATTCGAAATATCGATTTTCGACGCAAACAGGACGGCGTCGTCACTGTGGAAGCGATCGAATACGATCCGATCAGATCCGCGCGCATTGCGCTCGTCAAGAACACCGAGGGGAAAAAGAGCTACATCATCGCCCACAACGGTTGCAAGGTTGGTGCCAAGCTGTCGTCGGGGCCCGGAAGCGCTCCCAGTCCCGGGAATTGCCTGGCGCTTTCTGACATGCCGGCTGGCGTTGAAATTCACAATATTGAGGTGGCTCCCGGGCGTGGCGGCCAGATGGTTCGAGCGGCCGGGGCATCGGCAACCTTGATGGCCAACGAAGGGGAATACGCGCAGGTGAAACTCCCGTCCGGTGAAATTCGAAAATTCAACAGCAGTTGTCGGGCGACGATCGGACAGGTTTCAAATCCCGACCATGAAAACGTCGTGCTTGGCAAGGCCGGCCGAAATCGCAACCTCGGAAAACGTCCCATCTCGCGTGGTGTGGCCCGAAATCCGGTGGATCACCCGATGGGTGGCGGTAACGGACGCACGGCTGGCGGTGGTCCGCCGATGAGCCCTTGGGGCGTCCTGGCAAAGGGATTCCGCACCAGGAAACGGAACAAGTACTCCAACCGATTCATAATTCAGCGGCGCGATGGCCGATTGTTCAAGCGCAAATAAGGAATTTCAGTTATGGCACGTTCACTGAAAAAAGGTCCCTACGTGGATCACAAACTGCAGAAGAAGATCGACAAGGCGAAGGCTGCGAGCTCGAGGGCTCCGATAAAGACCTGGTCCCGCCGATCCACCGTCACGCCTGAGTTCGTCGGGTTGAATTTCAACGTCCATGATGGACGGAAATTTGTTCAGGTGTTCATTACGGAAAACATGGTTGGCCACAAGCTGGGTGAATTTGTGCCGACCCGCCAATTCAAGGGCCACGGCGGCCACACTGTGAAAGCGACGAAGTAACATGGAAGTCAAAGCGATTTATAAGAATTTCCGCATGTCGGCGCAAAAGGTGCGGGAAGTGGTGCGTCAGATTCAGGGATTGCCGGCAGCCGAAGCCGAGGCGCGACTGATGTTCATTCCGCGCAAGTCCGCAAGGGCGGTCGCAAAGACGCTGAAGAGCGCGATTGCAAACGCCGAGAACAACCACGATCTTCGTCGCGAGGATCTCACTGTTCGCGAGGCGACGGCCGGCAAGGCGATGGTGATGAAACGATTCATGCCCAGAGCCCGCGGCTCCGCGTCGCCCATCTTGAAGCGCAGTTCGCATATCCGTATCGTCCTAACGGACGAAAAGCCGGTTGCCAAAGCGGCGGCCGCGGGATCCGACAAAGAATAACTTTTTAAGCAGACATGGGACAAAAGACACATCCTACCGGATTCCGCCTCGCCGTCCGTCGCGACTGGCGGTCCAAGTGGTTCGCGCCGAAACATGAATTCGGCAAGCTTCTCGCCGAAGACCAGAAAATCCGCGCCATCCTGAAACGAAAACTGGAATCCGCAGCGGTTCCTAAGATTCAGATCGAAAGGGCTGCCAATCGCTGCCGTATCACGATTTTCACCGCCCGCCCCGGCGTGGTTATCGGCCGCAAAGGCCAAGAGATCGACAAGATCAAGGAAGATTTGGCCAAACTCACGGGCAAAGAGATCTACGTGGACATCATGGAGATCAAAAACCCGGAAGCCAACGCGCAGCTGGTTGCCGAGAATATCGCCCTTCAATTGGAGCGACGCGTGGCTTTTCGTCGTGCGATGAAGAAGGCTCTCCAAACATCGATGGGGATGGAAGAGGTGAAGGGAATTCGTATCCGATGCGCCGGTCGTCTGGGTGGAGCCGAATTGAGCCGGGTGGAACAATATCGGGATGGAAGCGTGCCACTGCACACCTTGCGGGAAAACGTCCAATACGGTTTCGCCGAGGCGAGAACCTTGTACGGAATTCTCGGAGTCAAGTGCTGGATGTGCGTTGAGGAAGATGAAAAGAAGCCCGGTGCAACCAAGGTTGGTTGATCACCCGAAACGTAATTTTAACAGAAAGAAAGATTTGCCGTTATGCCGATGATGCCCGCACGAGTGAAGCACCGCAAAATGATGCGGGGACACCGCACCGGACTGGCTTCGCGCGACAACTCGATCGCCTTTGGTCAGTTCGCGTTGCAGTCAATGGAGCGATGCTGGCTCGACACCAAAACGATTGAAGCATGCCGAATCGCCATCACGCGGCACATGAAGCGTCGTGGTAAGCTTTGGATTCGTGTTTTTCCGCACAAATCCTTTTCGAAAAAGCCGCTGGAGGTGCGTCAAGGCGGCGGCAAAGGCGGTGTAGAAAGCTGGGTTGCCGTCGTGCGTCCCGCAACCGTGCTGTTCGAGTTGGACGGCGTGACTGAAACCATGGCACGTGACGCGATGCGTCTGGCTGCAAACAAGCTGCCGATGAGAACCCGATTCATCGTCCGAGGTTCCTACTGAAAACCTTTTTCGAATCAGATTAGTCATATGAAGATGTCCGAACTCAAAGATTTGACGGCGACCGAACTGACCGCGAAAGGTCGGGATCTGCGCCAGGAACTGTTCAATTTGAAACTACAGCAGGTGAGTTCACAGTTGGAAAAACCATCCCGTATCGGTGTGGTTCGGCGTGATATTGCGCGTGTCGAGACACGTCTTTCGGAGATGCGGCGCCAAAAAACGAGCGCCTAAAAGGAATTAGCCATGTCTGAAGAAGTCAAAAAAACGAAGCGTGAGTTGGTAGGCGAGGTCGTATCCACGAAGATGGACAAGACGATCGTGGTGAAAGTGAAGCGCCGGTTTCCGCACCCGAAATTTCGCAAGATTATCACCTCATCCAAGAAATATTACGCCCATGATGAATCCGGCGACGCCGGCATCGGCGACACGGTTCGAATCGCGGAAAGCCGACCGCTCTCCAGATTGAAACGTTGGACACTTTTGAAAATTGAGGGAAGAAACCCCGATGCGGCTTTCGTCTGATCGGAAAAGGACAAGATTATGCTTCAACTGCGATCAATACTTGATGTTGCCGATAATACCGGCGCGCGCCGGGTGGCGATGATTCACTCTTTGGGTCAGACCAAGCGCTATGGATTCATTGGCGACGTCGTGAAAGTGCATGTAAAAGAGGCCACGCCCGACGGCACTGTCAAAAAGGGCGAGGTATGTGATGCTGTGCTAGTTCGCACGAGAAACGCCATCAGGCGTCCGGACGGTTCGGTCCTTCGATTTGACAGCAACGCCTGTGTCATTGTTGACAAGGACCGCAATCCACGCGGCACGCGTATATTTGGTCCTGTAGCCCGTGAGCTCAGGGAAAAGAAATTCATGAAAATTGTGTCCCTCGCACCCGAGGTGATTTGAAGATGAGCAAGAGCCACGTAAAAACTGGGGACGAGGTTGTCGTCCTGACCGGAGCTGACAAGGGACGTCGCGGCAAGGTAATCGCCGTCAATCCCGGAACCGCTCGCGTCATTGTCGAAGGCATCAGGATGCAGAAAAAGCATCAGAAAAAGAGCCAGACGCACCCGCAGGGGGCGATTGTCGATCGTGAAGGGCCGATTCACGTTTCAAACGTGATGTCCGCTGAGAAATTTGACTCCCGCGCTGACAAGCGTGGTGGTGCTGCCAAGGCCAAAGAATAGGCGGAAAACCTAAAATGAACGCCCGACTCTATAAAAAGTACACCGAGGAAGTGGTTCCGGCTTTGTCTGAAAAGCACGGATACAAGAATATCCATCAGATTCCCAGAATCGAAAAGATTGTGGTGAACATGGGAGTGAGCGCGCAGTTGGAGAAATCGGCGCTCGATGACGCGGCCAAGGATATGGCGACCATCACCGGTCGCAAGCCGGTGATCGCCAAGGCGCGAAAGAGCGTTGCGAACTTCAAACTGCGTGAAGGTTACCCGATCGGCTGTTATGTCACGTTGCGTCGTGAGGTCATGTATGAGTTTTTTGACCGACTAGTGGCAGCGGCCCTTCCAAGAATTCGCGATTTTCGTGGAATATCACCGAAATCCTTTGATGGACGTGGAAATTACTCGATGGGATTGAACGACCAGAGCATCTTTCCGGAGATCGAATTGGACAAGGTAGCCCGTCAGCAGGGAATGGACATTACCATCGTCACCTCGGCCAAGACCGATGATGAGGCCTTTGATCTTTTGAAACTGATGGGAATGCCTTTCTCCGGCGATCGGAAAAAGAAGGCCGAGAAGACTGAATCCGCCGAAGTGACGGCATAAAGGAAACTTTTGATATGGCAAAGAAATCGTGGATTGAAAGAAACGACAAGAAGCGCCAGGTGGTGGCGCGATATGCTGAGAAGCGGGCGGAGTTAAAAGCCTCCCATGATTACGAGGGCTTGTCCAAATTGCCCCGAAACGCGAGTCCCGTTCGTGTCGTGAACCGTTGTTCGGTGAGTGGACGTCGTCACGCGTATTTTCGTAAATTTGGCGTATCCCGTCTGACCTTTCGTGAACTGGCCCTCTCGGGAATGATTCCCGGCGTGACCAAAGCTAGCTGGTAAGCACTATGATGTCCGATTCCGTAGCCGATATGTTGACCCGCATCCGAAATGCGGCGCAGGCTGAACTTTCCTCTGTCACGATGCCGTACTCCGGGTTGAAGGAGAACATCGCCAAGATCCTCAAACAAGAGGGTTATATTGCCGGGCATTCCGTCGCGGGTGAACGGGCGACCAAGGCCCTCACCGTCAACCTCAAGTACAGCGGACGCAAGTCCGTGATCGAGGGATTGAAGCGGATCAGCCGTCCCGGATTGCGTCATTACGTGCCGGCCGGCGAAATTCCCCGCGTGCGAAACGGTTTGGGGACCGCCATTATTTCAACCTCCCATGGGGTACTCAGCGGTCGCGATGCGCGGCGTCAAAACGTGGGTGGCGAACTTCTCGCCTACGTCTGGTAAGATTTTCAGGAGATCCAAGCATTATGTCACGTATAGGAAAACTTCCCGTAGAGATACCCAGCACTGTCAAGGTTGAGGTTAAGGGCGGGGTTGTACACGTCGAGGGCCCTCAAGGTAAGCTCGATTGGAAGCTCCCCAAGCTGATCAGCGTGAAGGTTGAAGATGGCAAGGTCATCGCCTCTCGTCCGGACGACACCAAAAAATCGAAGGCCATGCACGGATTGACCCGCGCGTTGATCAATAACATGGTCAAGGGATGTGGTGAGGGGTTCGAGCGCAAGCTGGAGATTCACGGAGTTGGATTCAAGGCTGTCGTAAAGGGAAATGTCGTGGATCTCGCTTTGGGATACTCCCATCAGATCGCCTACGAGCTTCCGTCGAACGTGACAGCCAAGGTCGATGACCAGACCAAGATCACGCTGACCGGTCCAGACAAGCAAACAGTAGGACTGGCCGCCTCCGAGATTCGTTCCTTCTACCCGCCTGAACCCTACAAGGGCAAGGGTGTGCGTTATGCGGACGAACAGATCATTCGTAAGGAAGGTAAGAAGGTCGGATAAGAATTTAAATGATCACGGTTGGAAATCGTGATCGATTGAAAGATGAGACCGGAAAAGAAACGCAAACTGTTGCAACGCCGTCGCTGGCGTATCCGCAAAACCATTGTTGGAACCGCAGATCGTCCACGCATGAGCGTGCGATTCACGGGCAAAAACATCTACGTTCAGTTCATAGACGATGGTGCCGGCAAAACGCTGGCCTCCGCCTCGACCCTGAACAAGGATGTGCCGGATCGTGAGACCCTCGGGGCCAATGTGGCGAGCGCCGAAAAGCTGGGCAAGGTCGCGGCGGAGCGCGCCTTGGCCTCCGGAATCACGAAGGTCGTGTATGACCGCAGTGGTGCCCGGTATCATGGCAAGGTCAAGGCGATTGCCGACGCCGCCCGGTCAGCCGGATTGAGTCTTTAACGAATTACCCGAACGGAGAACCACAACGTGTCCGAAGAAGAAAACAAACCTGCAGAACAACCGGCTGTCGCTTCCGAAGCAACACCCGCAACTCCCGCCGCAAGCAGTCCTCCTCCAGGAGCACCGGCTCCTTACGAAAACAGACAGGATGATCGCCGGCAGGGCGGTGGACGTTTTGGCGGTGGTGGACGAGGATTTGGTGGAGGCCGTGGCCGAGGCGGACCTCGCGGTCGGCGTGAACGGGAAGTTCCCACCGATGAATTTGGAAATCAACTCACTGAGAAAGTTCTCTTTATCAACAGGTCGTCCAAAGTGGTGAAAGGTGGTCGCCGATTCAGTTTCAGCGCGCTGGTCGTTACAGGTGATAAAAACGGCAAAGTTGGCATTGGTCTGGGCAAGGCCAATGAAGTTGCCGACGCGATTCGCAAGGGTGGCGAGAACAGCCGCGCAGTCATGGCGAAGGTGAGCCTGTCCGGCAACACGATCCCCCACGAAGTTTATTCCGTTTACGATGGTGCTCGCGTCATTCTGAGACCCGCTTCGAAGGGAACGGGATTGATCGCCGGCAAGACAGTACGGGCCGTTCTTGAGTCGGTCGGGTTGCACGATGTCTTGAGCAAGTCATTGGGATCGAACAATGCGGCCAACGTAGCCAAAGCCACGCTTCAAGCGCTTCAGTCCTGCAAAACACGCGACGATATCCGCGAATTGCGTGGCCAAGATCCGATCGCGGTGCCCGCAGCGGCAAGAGGGGAATAACCCGACAAGCTCCACGATTATCGCAAAAGAAAGATTCATAAGATGCGTTTACACAATTTGAAGCCAAATCCTGGTGCAAAACACAGGAAAAAGCGCCTTGGTTCCGGTGAATCGAGCGGGTTGGGGAAGACATCCGGTCGTGGGCACAAGGGACAACGTGCGCGCTCGGGAAGTGGAATCCGCCCGGGATTCGAGGGCGGACAGATGCCGTTGTATCGTCGCCTACCGAAGCGTGGTTTCAGCAACGTCCGTCATACGATCTCTTACCACCCGGTCAACCTGGATACCCTCAATGAGTTTGAATCCGGCGCGACAGTCGACGCCGAGACCCTGATTTCTGCCGGCTTGGCGAATGGCAAGGCAAATGGTGGCGTGAAGATCCTTGGGCGTGGAAAGATTGACAAGAAGCTGACCGTCAAGGCGCATGCTTTCAGCAAGACCGCGAAGGAAGCGATTGAGGCTGCTGGCGGTAATTGCGAGTTGATTGTTTCCGCCGCCGAAAAGTCATCCACCGAAAGCCAATAGAGTAGCCTCTCCGCTACGTCGGAAACTCTTCGAAACCATAATGTTAGCGCGGATACTCTCCACCTTTGCCAACTGCTTCAAGATTCCGGAGCTGAAAAGCCGGATTCTTTTCACGCTGTTGATCCTTTGCGTCTGCCGACTGGCTTCGATGATCCCGATTCCAGGCTTGGATGGAGCGATGCTGGCGGAATATTTCGACAAGATTTCCAAGTCGCAAGAAGGAGCCGGTCTTTTGGGCATGTATAGCATGTTTACCGGCGGCGCGATGGAGAAATGCGCTATCGGAGCATTGGGTATCATGCCCTATATTTCTGCCACGATCATAATTCAGCTGATGAGCGCGGTTGTGCCGGGACTGTCAAAGCTGGCGAGGGAAGAAGGCGGACGAGTAAAGATCATCCAATACGGTCGATATCTGACGGTGCTGCTGTGTCTGGGACAAGGTTTTGTAATGTCAATTGCCTGGGAGAATCCTGAGAAGATCTTTCAGGGTTTCCAAGGATCACTGGTCTTGAGTGACACGATCTGGTGGTATCGAATCCAGACCACGATCATGCTGACTACCGGGACGCTGCTTTTGATGTGGCTCGGAGAGCAGATCACCGATCGGGGGATTGGAAACGGCATCTCCTTGGTCATCACCATTGGCATTTTGGCGAGATTGCCTCAGGCATGTCTGGCCATGTATGAGTGGGCGTTTCCGCCCGAAGGCGTGGAGAGCAACTTCAACTACTTTTACGCGATCGGACTGTTTGTTCTTCTTGCTGCGGTCACGGCCGCGACAATTGCCGTTACGCAGGCACAGCGAAAGATCCCCGTTCAATACGCCCAACGGCAGATTGGCCGAAAGATGGTTCAGGGTAGCAGTTCCTTTATGCCGTTGCGTGTAAACTACGCGGGAGTCATGCCGATCATTTTCGCACAAGCTCTCTTGATGTTCCCGGAAAAGGTGTTCGACATGTTGGGGAAAGCCCTCGAACTCAAGTTTCTGGAGGACGCTGCTGTGTTGTTTCGTCCGGGAAGCATCGCTTACGTGTTGACCTTTGCTTTCATGATCATCTTCTTCACCTATTTCTGGACGGCAACACAGTTTAATGAACTGCAGATCTCCGATGACCTTAAGAAGCACGGTGGCTACATTCCGGGCGTACGTCCAGGGCAGGCGACCTGTGATTTTCTTCACCACACAATGAGTCGCATCACCTTGGCCGGGGCATTCTTTTTGACAGTGATTGCGATCATTCCAATGTTCATGGCGGACAAGCTGGGTATCAACTATCTGGTGGCGCAGTTTTTCGGCGGCACCAGCATGCTCATCGCGGTCGGTGTGGTTCTCGATACGATGAGACAGATGGAATCTCATCTGCTGATGCGTCATTACGACGGTTTTCTTCAGGGGAAGAAGGGCAGGAAAGGTCCCAAGTTAAAGGGAAGATTCTGACCTTTGGTCATCGGGCATGCAGCCCACGCTCGGCGGTTCATCCGGAGGGCGAATGTTCATTGAATCGAACCAGGTCGTGATTTTCGCAAGCTAGTCCGACGAGCGAATAAAGACGCAAATGATTAAGATCAAAAATGAAAAAGAGATCGAGTCAATGCGAGTCGCCGGATCGGTTGCGAATGCGGTTTTGAAAGAGGTTGCCTCTTTTATCGCACCGGGAATCACGACCAAGGAAATCGACCAGCATGCTGGTAAACTCATTGCCGGCTATGGTGCCAAAAGCGCATTTTTTGGCTATAAGCAATATCCATGTCAGATTTGCATTTCCGTCAATGAGGAAGTGGTTCATGGAATATCTGGAGCAAGGCGTGTCCAATTCGGTGACATCATCAGCTTGGATGTCGGGGTGCGCTGCGAGGGTTACATTGGTGATAACGCCCTGACCGTTGCAGTGGGCGGTTGCGATCCGGTTGCCCAAAGCCTGATGGATGTCACGGAACGTAGTCTTTACGAAGGCATCGCTGCGGCAAGGTCGGGAAATCGTGTTGCAGACATTTCCAGGGCTATTCAAAACTACGTTGAATCGAATCGTTTCAGTGTGGTTCGTGAGTTTGTCGGCCACGGTGTTGGAAAATCAGTTCACGAGGATCCCCAAATTCCAAACTATTTGGAAGGGATAGGATCGTCCCCTGTTCTAAAACCTGGAATGACATTGGCGATAGAGCCGATGGTGAACGCTGGAGCCGCACAGGTGAAAGTGCTGAGTGACGGGTGGACCGTCGTGACACGGGATGGGCTGCCTTCGGCCCATTTCGAGCATACAATTTTGGTGACCGAAGGTGATCCGGAGATACTGACATGCGCGGAACGTCTACCATCCTCGTTGAGGCGCGCGTGACAGGCAGAAGATCCGGGCGTGCCTTTGATCTGATTCTGGAAAATGGTCATCGATTCGTCGGGTTTGTGAAAAAGGTAGACATAGAAAAAAAAAGCGTTGAAATCGATCAACGCGTAAAGGTAAAGTTAACGTCTTTCGATTTGTCAAAAGGGCAAATCGTGTTTGAAGTCTGAAGATTTGATAAAATGAAAGTCCGTCCGTCAGTTAAAAGATTGTGCGAACACTGCAGGATCGTTCGCCGCGCCGGAGTCGTGCGGGTCGTCTGCAAGAATCCGCGGCATAAACAACGGCAAGGCTGAGCAGCATTATGGCACGCATCCTCGGTATTGATATCCCCAACGAAAAGCGCATCGACATTGCGCTTCGCTACCTCTACGGCATTGGTCCTAAAAACAGCGCCGGCATCCTTGAAAAGTGCGAGATCGACGCTTCGACCCGCGCGAGGAGCCTGACTGAGGAGCAACTGGCCCGGATCGTGAACGTGATCCAGGAGGATGGACTTGTTGTGGAAGGTGATTTAAGGCGGGAAATCGCCATGAATCTAAAACGGCTGAAGAGCATTCGGGCCTACCGTGGCATTCGCCACGAGCGAGGCTTGCCGGTGCGTGGACAGCGGACTTCGACGAACGCCCGGACCCGAAAAGGGCCGAGAAAAACGGTTGGAGCCAAGAAGAAGTAGAACACCGTTTCAGCCGATAAATTTGAAATCCTGACCTATGGCAGAAGAAACCGATAAACCAGAAGAAGCAGTGGTGCCAGAGCCCGCCGTGGAAGAAAAGGCGACCAAGAAAAAGGGCGGTAAGAAGGCCGAGAAAGCCGCTGCGGCGAACGAAGCACCGGCTCCGGCCAGTGCTCCCACAGCGGCCCAACTTTTGGGTGAAGACGACAATGGGCCGGCCAAGATTGTCAAGGCCAAGGGTTCGAAGAATGTCACCTCCGGGATTGTGACGATCACCGCCACATTCAACAACACCCAGGTCGCGATCACCGACATGCGTGGACATGTATTGAGCTGGTGCAGTGCGGGCCGGGTTGGGTTTCGTGGTTCTCGAAAGAGCACAGCCTATGCCGCCCAGCAGGTTGCCCAAGATGCGGCTCGCCAGGCGATGTCACATGGCCTGAAAGAGGTCGAGGTTCGGGTGAAAGGCCCTGGTTCGGGTCGCGAGTCCGCCGTTCGTGCCCTTCAGGCGATCGGCTTGGAAATAAGCTCCATTAAAGACACGACCCCGGTTCCGCACAACGGTTGTCGGCCGCGCAAAAAGCGCCGCGTTTAAACCTTCCAACAAGAAAGAAGCACGATGTCTCGTTATACTGGTCCCCGCGTTCGTCTCAGCCGCCGATTTGGCGTGCCACTTTTCGGATCTTCTAAATATTTGGAGCGCCGTTCATACGGCCCCGGTCAGCATGGTCCCCGTGGTGGTCGCCGAAAAACAACCGACTACGGTTTGGCCTTGGCCGAGAAGCAGAAAGTACGGTTTTCATACGGCTTGCAGGAAAAGCAGTTTCGGCGTGCCTACGATATGGCCGCATCGCAACGTGGTGTTACCGGTGAGGTGATGCTCCAGATTCTGGAGAGTCGTCTGGATAGCGTTGTCTACGGCCTCGGATTGGCAACGACTCGCTCAGCGGCACGGCAAATGGTCGGTCACGGTCACATTTTGGTGAACGGAATCAAGGTCAGCGCATCTTCTTTTCACGTGAAAGTGAACGATGTGATTGAAGTGAAGGACAAGAGCGGGTCCCGCCAGCTGGCTACGCGCAACATTGAATTGTCGGCGAGCCGTCCAATTCCGGACTGGTTGCAGCTACAGAAGGACAGTTTCAAGGGAACGTTGCTTCGTCTTCCCACCCTTGAGGAGCTGCACCCTTTCGGCAATATCCAGACAATCGTCGAATTTTATTCCCGTTAATCCCGATGCCTCCGTGTGGGGGCTTAACGCAATTATATGGGCTGCCGGTCAACGGGAATCGAACCCCGGCAAGCCAGTTTAAAATTGCATCACCCATAAGTCATATGCCTATTCGTCTCGGACGCTTCGAAATGCCGAAGCAGTTGAAAAAAGAAGATTCAACTGCGACGGACACTTACGCAAAATTTTTCGCTGAACCCTTTGAAACGGGGTACGGTCACACCATCGGCAACTCGCTACGACGTGTGTTGCTGAGTTCCCTTGAGGGAGCCAGCATCACAACGGTGAAGATCGAGGGGGCGATGCATGAATTCGCGACCGTGCCTGGCGTGGTCGAGGATGTGACAGAGATTGTTCTGAATTTGAAGAACGTTCTCTTCAAATGCGACACCCACGAGCCGCAGAATCTGCTGCTTAATGTCAACAAGGACGGCAAGGTTCTCGCTGGGGACATCGAGACAAATCAACATGTCGAGGTGGTTAATCCGAAGCAACTGATCTGCACGATCGACAAGAAGCGGAAACTGACGATGGAGTTGCAGGTGCGGGTGGGTCGTGGGTTTTGTCCCGGCGATGCAAACAAGGTTCCGGACATGCCCATTGGTGTGATTCCGATTGATTCCATTTTTTCCCCGGTCAAGCGGGTGCGTTACGGTGTGGAAGACGCTCGCGTCGGGCAGCGGACGGACTACGATCGGTTGGTTCTGGAAGTCTGGACCGATGGACGGTTGACGCCGGATGACGCCTTGACTCAGGCCAGCGCGATTCTTCGCCATCATTTGGACGTGTTCGTTAACTACGATGAGCATGCCATCCAGTTTGAGGAAGTTGTCGACAAGCAGGACGAGGAGAAGGTGAAGCTCAAGAAGTTGCTCAACATGAGCGTCAATGAGATTGAGCTGAGCGTTCGGGCAGCTAATTGTCTAAACAACGCCAACATTACCACGGTCGGCCAACTCGCGTTGAAGACCGAAGGTGACATGTTGAAATATCGGAATTTCGGCAAAAAATCACTCAACGAGATCAAGGACAAACTCGTGCAACTGGGATTGAACCTTGGAATGTCGATTGACCAATCGATGTTGGAAGCGCCGAAGGAAGAGAAAGTTTTTGGGCCCTAGATCACTTTGAAACCCGTGACCCCTCTGGTGTCACAAGAAGAAAGAACGAAACATGCGTCACCTTAACCGTTCCGCAAAACTTGGCCGAAAAGGCCAGCATCGCAATGCGATGCTCGCAAACATGGTTTGCAGTCTGATCAAAACCCGGCGCGTAACTACGACGCTGGCCAAGGCAAAGGCTGTCAAGCCGGTTGCTGAGAAAATGATCACACTGGGCAAGAAGGGCACCATTCATGCCAGACGTCTGGCTGCCGCCCGTTTGAAGACGAGTGCACGTACTTTCTTCCGAGGAAAGCCGACCTTGAAAGGCAAGGAAGTGCGGGAGCGTTGGCGCGAGGAAGAGGACGTGGTCCATATCCTTTTCGACAAGATTGCCCCCGGTTTTCAAAATAGACCTGGCGGTTACACGCGCATTATCAAGCTTGGTCAGCGTAAGGGTGACGCCGCACAGCTCGCGATTCTTGAGTGGGTCGAGGCCGAAGGCGTGCAGGCCGAGGATGCTGCGGAAGACAAGGAATAACTCATCGTTCGCGAACGATTTCAAAGGCCGTGATCCTAAAAGGATTGCGGCCTTTTTCTTTTACGAACCCAAACCGTTTGTAGAATGCGGACATGATCCGATTACCCAGAGATTTCTGTTGCCTGCTGATCCTTGTTGCACTCTTGCCGATTCAAGCGAAGGAGAAGCCCAATATTGTATTCATCCTCGTGGACGATCTGGGCCGACAGGATCTGAGTTGTGAGGGCAGTGCGTTTCACGAAACGCCGAATGTGGACCGAATCGCGCGAAGCGGGATGCGGTTCGCGCACGGTTACTCGGCATGTCAGGTGTGCAGTCCCTCCCGCGCGGCGATACAGACGGGAAAATATCCCGCGCGAACTGGAATCACAGACTATATCGGTGGAACGGAAGGCCGAAATCAACCGGACAAATGGAGCAGGAACACGAGGTTGTTGCCTGCGCGGTATGAGATGGAAATGGCGTTGGGCGAGGTGACGATTGCGGAGGCACTCCGGAGTTCCGGTTACAAAACGTTCTTTGCCGGGAAGTGGCATTTGGGTCATGCCGGGCAC
>JADHOF010000029.1 GCA_016779125.1 Verrucomicrobiia bacterium
TCGGGTGGGGCTTTTCCGGCGGAGTTGGACACCGCGTTCGTGACGGAGGCGCTTCTGCGTCGCGGGGGTGAGCTGAAGCCTGGCGCGGAGCGGACGCGGGTGTTGGATCTGCTGTTCAGCTTGCCGATCCCGCGCTTTGCGGACGGGTTGACGGACCTGGCCCTGACGGAGGCCGAGGAGGACCGGGCGGCGTTGGTCTTGTGCCTGCGCTTCGGCGCGGTGAGGTCGGGGGGCTGGGCCGGCTGGCGAGGCTGGCTCTTGGAACAGGCGGCCATTGACCGGGTGCGGCGAACCACCCTGTTGCGGGCGGTCGAAGGGGATCCGGTGATGCTGTTGCTCTGGTATCGGGGTCAGCCAGATCGGAACCGGGAGACGGAGGCGCGATTGCGGGCGAGGTGTCCGCAGGCGTGTTCGGCGGGCGAGTTCACCGCGCGCTGGGCGGACCGGCTTTCGCGGGAAGAGTGGCTCGCGCTGGAGCCGGAAGCTGTCCGGTTGCCGGCGTCGCCGCCTCCCTTGCCTCCGGTTGAAACGACGGCGGAGGCCGAGGCGGAGGTGTTGGAAAATGAGCCGGACGCGGTGGAATCCGTGCCGGACAGGCCGTCGTTTTGGCGGGCTCATGTGAGGCCGGTGGTGAACGAGAATTGGTACGTGTTCGCGGGCATTGCGATGGTGATCGTGGGCGCGTCGTTGTTGGCGTTTTACACGTGGAACAAGGCGTGGTGGTTGCGATACACAATCATGCCCGGTCTGTTGGCGGGATTCACCTGGGGACTGGCACGGCTGGCAGGCTGGATGGAAGGGCGGAGCGGGGAGTTTCGGGACACGGGAGCCATCCTGCGGGGGGCGGCGATCGGTCTGTTGCCGTTGAATTTTATGGTGGTGGCGTTGCTTTCGCATGACCGCGACGTTCCGGGGCGAGGTTTCATGGCGCTGTTGTTGGGATCGGTTTATCTGCTCGTGTTCGGCGTGTGCCTGCTGCGGTGGTGTCGCGAGGTTCACGCGAGCCTTCGGGTGCTGTTGGGATGCCCGCTCCTGCTGGTGGGAGGGCTTGTCGCGGCGATTCCATTGATCGTGGTGACCGGCAATGGGGCGGAGGGCGGTCGGTGGATCGTGGTTGGTTTCTATCTTGGTTTTGCCGTGGTGGCGGCCGCCGCGATTCGATTCGCGCGACGGATTTCGGCAGAGCTGGCGTCGGACGGGCGGGTTCCGTGGTTTTTCGGGGCGACGCTGGCGGGGACGTATTTGCAGTCCTTCGCGTGGGTGCACGGCTACCTGCGATTCATGCCCGACGTGTTGCATTACGCGCCGCTTTCGATCTTCGCGGGCTGGCTGGTGTTGTTTGTGGAGCGGCGACATTTGGAACTGTTTCCGCTGAAGGCGGGGGCTCGGCTTGGAACGGAATCCTTCCTGGGCTACGCGTTTGTGATTCTCGGCCTCCTGATGGGTGCGGGAGATCCGTGGATGCGGATGGTGATCTTCGCGTTGGCGGGCCTTGTCTGGTTGTATCAGGCGAGGGCGAGGGAGGAGGCGTTGCATCACTGGATCGGACTGATGTTGCTGGTGCTGGCGGGGGCGTCCGCCGGATTGCTGCCGGGTTTTCCAAAAGAGTGGCTGGCCGGGTTGGGTGTGGGGATGGCGTTGATGCTTGGAGTCGCGCGCCGGGTTGCGAGGGGCCGGGGAGAGGGGGATTTTGCCGAGGCCTGCGCCGGGATTCAGACGAGCGCGCTGGTGATCTCGACCGTGATCGCCGTGCTTGCCCAATGGCATTATCGGAGCGCGCCGCTGGCGACGGCCGGATGGTTGACGGGAATCGCCACGATTCTGGTGGTCGCGGCCGCCAAGGAAAACCGCTTGGCGTGGGTGCACACGGCGGCGGCGATTCTGGCGCTGACGCTTCCGTACCTCGGATGTGTCGACCTGGAGGAGCGGACCTTGCACGGGAACACGATGGTCTTCGGTCTGGCCTGTCTTTCGGTCCTTTGGATCGCGGCGAACTGGATGGTGCGTCATCCGCTGATGCGGGACGCGCGCTCGACTGTGCTGTGGCTCTATGGCGCGCTGGCGACGACGGGCATGATCGTGCGGGTCTTGCTGGAGGGCGGCAAACCGTTCGATCCGCTCTGGTATTATGATTTCATGGATTACACCGGCCCCCTGTTGATCGCGGTGGCGCTGGTGTTCGCGACGGTGTATTCGCGGTCACTGATTCCGTCGTTCATGGCGATTGTGATCGGGGTGATTCTTTTTCCGGAGCTGAACGCAAACCTGCGCGGGTCGTTCGTGTCGCTGGTTTGGGGAACCGGGCTGGGGAGCGCGGCGAGTGCGCTGGCCCTGGTGCTGGGTTGTTTTTGGTTGAGAAGCTGGGAACGCCTGCGGCGGTTGCCGGAAGGGGACCGGTTCTTCGGACGCGAGTTGTTTCCGCTGCGACGTCACGACCATACGCTGTTCACCTGGCCGATGCTGGTCGCGGCCGTCGTGTTGGCGCTTCGGGTCGACACGTGGATCCTTGTTGAGAATCTTTGGCGGGGTTCGGCCGGCATGCGGACGGCATTGGCGTTGTGCCTGTCCGGTGTGGTTTGGGCGGCGCTGGGAATTTATCAGCGACACGATTCAAGAGCCAAGGCGGGCGCGGTGGCCGGAGCGATCTGGGTGTTCGCGGGATTGGAGCTGTTCAACCGAAACCTCGCGGAACCGCTCCATCCGCTGTGGGCCATGATGGTGACCGCGTTCGTGTTGCAAATCGCGATTCTGACTGGGCGGCGACAATCGCGGTCCGGACGGGAATGGGTGAACGAGGTCTTCGTGACGCCGATGAACGGTTGCTCCCGCGTGCTGAGCTTGTGTGCGGCGGCGATGCTGATTCTTCTGCTTTGGAGTGGAGGGGATCGGGGCGACATCCGGGTGCCGTTGATCGCCTTCACCGGGCTTCTGATCTGGCACGGAAGGGAATCGGGCAAATCGGTGTTTGGATACGGCCTGTATGGTTTGGTGCTGGTCGGTGTGTTGGATCAATTGAGGCCGACGGGGTTGAGGGCGGCCGTGCTCTGGGTGAACGCCGCCTTCATGATTCTTCATGCGGGCGGAACCGTGGGCGTCCGCAGGGCGTTTCAGGCGCTGTTGTCGCCGACGATGATCTGTGCGGGCGGTGTCACGCTTGCCGTCGGGCTGTCGGCCCTTTTTGGATTTGTCGTGGACGGTGCGGATGCGTTGGTCGGGGTGTGGTTGCCGCTGTTTGTCGCGGTGTCGGTGGCGGCCTGGGTGAACGCGTCGGGCCCGTTCGCGTTGCTGGCGATGCTGCTGGCTTACGTGTTCGTGTTGCGCGGTGCGGATGGAGCTGCTTTGGAGCGGCTTGCCATTCTGTTGGAGCCCTGGCGCATGGCGGTCTTCAGCGTGGTGATGATCGCTTCGTATCAGGGGGGGCGTTGGTGTCTCGAGCGGCTGCCTTTGCGGGTCCGGCCGGGTTTTAATCGGCATCCGCTGTTTTCCCATTCGCCCGCCGATTGGATTCAATGGGCGGCGACGGCGATCGCGGCTGCGGCGACGCTTCGTCATTCGATGGATGCCGACCTGAGGCAGGGAATCCTGCAGACGCTGACGCCGTACTTTGCGGCGGTGGCGCTGGGGTGGACCGGATGGCTGAGGCGGCATGGCTGGTTCTATGTGTGTGCCGCGGGGTTTCTCCTTCTTGGGAATCATCACCTTGTGCGATGGCTTTGCGGTGACGCGATGAGAAGCGCCGGACTGACGGGGATTCACCAATTTTGCCTCGGACTGGGAATGAGCCTGGCGCAGATCGTGATCGCCCGACGGTATGTCACCATGGACCGGGGTGCGGCCGCACTCAACGGGGCGGGCATGTGGTTGGGCGGGGGGATTCTTTCCGTTCTGGCGGCGAACTATTTCACTGAGGCGAATCTTGCGACGATCACGGAATGGCGCTTCGCGTTTTCGGGCACGCTGGCATTGTTGACGGGCTGGTATTTCCGGGAGGTCGCTTCGACTCCGAAGGCGGGAGAGGTTCGGCACATTGCGCGTTCATTTTATCACTTCGGTGTGACGATGGCGTTGTGGTGCGCGGCGCTGTTGATTCCATGGCTGCGAAATCCGGTTTTCGTGATGATACCGCTCGCGTTGCCGGTCTTCTATTTTTACCTCCGGGCCGAGATGGAGAGCGATTTCGAGTCAACGGCGCGCGTCGGATATCGAACCACGGCGACGCTGATGGGATTTCTGATGCTGGCTCTGTACGCGGGGCGAGGCCTGTTCCAGATGGTGCTGTTTCCCGGTGAAGCGATTGAGGTTTCCCACCATCACATCAACGCGCCGCTGCTCCTTTTTGTGTCGGTGATCCTGTTGCGTTTGCGCGGACTTGGCGGCACCTCCTGGGCTGCATTCTACGGGGGGCTGGGGCTGATGGTCGGGAGCTTTTTCCTCGTCACCTGGCTGCCGGCATGGAGTCCGTTTCATCATCCGATCGCGGCGGCCTGGTGCGCGGTGTTCCTGTCGCATTTCTGGATCACGACCAGCGTGAGACCTTCTCCATTGAAGACGCTCGCCCAGAGGATCGCGCGGCTTGACGAGTCGGATTGGGTGGAGATGCGCCGGGCGTGGGGTCTAGCGCTTTCAGGATGTGTCCATCTGGCCTGGTTTGCGGCGTTGGGTGAGGTCAATGAACAGCCTAGGCTGATGGCTCCGCTGTTGGTTGGCGTGGCGAGTGTGATGGTGCACCAGGGACTGGTGCGTCGATCCGTCGCGTTCTTTGCATTGGGTGGAATGGAGGTTCTCGCCGCCTTGCATGCGGGATTTGTTGTGCCGAGTTATCTGGCCGCCGGCTCGGTCGTGTGGGTGCTGCTAGGGATTTGGGCTGGGTTGCTTGTTTTCAGCCGGATTTGGTCCGCGCGTCTGCCGGCGCGTCTGATGGGATTCGTCGTGGCCGGTTTCTCCGCGCTGGGGATGCTGCACACGGTTTATCATCGACCGTGGTCCGTCACCGGGCTTTGGGTTGTGTTGATCGGAGCCGTGTTCGTGGCGTTGAATCCGCGGTCCGATAGCAGGCCTTCAAGTCTGGATGAACGCCTGGCGGCGTGGGGCCTGGCGTTGGTGCCAACCTGGTTGGTGTTCTTCTGGTGGATGCGGAGCGAGGGTCACGGTGCTTTCGATCCGCTGAACACGAACAGCCTGTTGGCCGGCGCGTTGACCCTTTTTTTGACGGGAACCTTTGCCGGGTGGATTCAAGCCCGCGAGACGACGAGCGCGGGGTCGGGAATCTGCTGCTTCCACCAGATGCTGGATGAGATGCGGCGTCACGGGTCTCGAATGCGGGTGATTACGGCTGCCGGAGCGACCCTTCTCGCCGGCGTGATTCAGTTGCTGAACTATGGCCGTGCGTTCACCGCCGGAGAATTGACCCTGATGTTGATTCTTTACGGGGGCCTGAGCTGGTCGTGGTTTAGGGAGACACGGTCGTCGAATTCCCGGTGGTTTTCCTATGCCGCACAGTTTTGCGCCGCCGCGTTCTTCATCGTGATCCGGAGGCAGCTGATGCTGACGACGGGGCTTTGGAATTATGAATACGACGTCTGGGCGGCGTTGGCGGTGTCGTTCTGTCTGGCGGGCGCGAAACAGCATTGGGATCATCGTGAAAACACGACACGGGTTCCGATGATTGTCGCGATGTTCGTATTGCCGGCGGTCGCGTGCGCGTGGGTGCTTCTTCATCACCTGGGGACGGACGTGGCGCTGTTGGTGGTGGGTTTGTACAGCCTGCAGTTTACGTTCATGGGGCGGGACAACCGGGAGTCGCCCTACAATGTCGTGGCGACTTTTGGATTCGTCGCATTCGTGCTGATCTCGTTCTGGGGCAAACTTGAGGTGCGCTATCTGCATGCCTTTCTGATTCCCGTCGGCGTAGGTGTGCTCGTGTTGCTCCAGTTGTTCGGGCGTCGTCTGGCGGTGGAGCTGAAGAATCGCGTTCGATTGATGACCCTGATCACGATGATCGGCAGCGCGGGATACTACGCTTTGACGGATGACCGGCACACACTCGGATTCAATCTGATCGTGATCGCGCTCTGTTTGGCGGCGATGGGATTCGGCAGTCTCCTCAGAATTCGGTTGTATCTCGCAATCGGTTTCGCGGGGTTGGTGGTCGATCTGATTGCAATTCTATACAGGGTGATGATCCGTTTGGACGACGGGGCGCTGATGAGTTCCGCAGGCCTTTTCATATTGGTCGCCGGCGTTGCGCTCGTGGGTGGGGCGGTTTTTTACAAAACGCATGCGCAGACCCTTTCCGCCCGCTTGAACGCGTGGCGTGGTGCGGTGAGGGGGTGGGAGTAGGGATTGGTCGAGGCGATGTTCTGATCGGTTTTTGGGATGTGTTGAGGAGGAACGGGCGTGGTAGTTGTTTGTCGCGACCGGGAAGCGGTTCGCTCCAACAGAATGAAAACCTTTCTCTCATTGATCGCGCGCGTTGTTTTTCAGTTCCGGGCCTACGGAACGGAGGTGTTGGACACGGAGGGGCCGGTGTTGTTGGTGCCGAATCATGTTTCGTGGTTCGACTGGCTGTTCCTTTCCGTGGTGATCGGCGACGACTGGAAATTCGTCACCTCTTCCACCACGGCCGAAAAGAGCTGGCTGCACCGGCGGATCATGAAGAACCGGCGGACCTTTCCCATCGACACGGCCTCGCCATACGCGGTTCGCCAGATGGCGGAATATCTGCAGACTGGCGGACGCCTGGTGTTGTTCGCGGAGGGACGGCTTTCGCGAACGGGTTCGTTGATGAAGCTGTTCGACGGCACGGGATTCCTCCTGCACAAGACGGGTGCCAAGGTCATCAACGCGCATCTGCGCCGCGCGGAGCGATTGCCGGCGTCGCCGAACGCGGGGCGCAAGCGGCTGTTTCAAAAGGTCACGCTGCATTTCAGCGCGGTGAACACGCCGCCCGTGCGGGAGCATTTGAGCGCTTCCAAGGCCAGGGCCGTCTACACCCGATGGCTTTGGGACTGCATGACCGAGCACCAATTCCGGACCGAGAACGAATTTGGTCCCGCCAGCGTGCCGATGGCGATTGTCGAGGCTGCGACGCGGGATCCGGGGAAGAAGATCATCGAGGATGTGACGTTGAATCCGTTGACCTACGAACGCTTTATGGTCGGAGCGGCGGCTTTGGCGGGAAAGCTGGTGGAGCCCTTGCGCGAGTCGGGCGAGCGGGTCGGAGTCATGTTGCCGAACGTCAACGCGTTGCCCGTGACGCTGATGGCGTTGTGGCGCCTGGGCAAGGTGCCGGCCGTGCTGAACTATTCCGTCGGGGTGTCGACCTTGCATGCCTGCGGTGAAGTGGCCGGATTGCGGCGGGTCATCACGTCGCGCGTCTTTCTGAAGCGGATGAAGATGGACGCGGACGAGTTGGAACGGGGCGGGACAAAGCTGATCTACGTGGAGGATCTTCGGGAACGGGTTTCGGGAACGGATCGTCTGCTGGCGCTGCTGGGCGTGAAGTTGACGCCCGATCTGCCGTATCGCGGACTCACCGCCGAAGATACGGCGGTCGTGCTTTTCACCAGCGGATCAGAAGGTGTTCCAAAAGGGGTGGAGCTGACGCATGGCAATCTGTTGTCGAACATCCGCCAGTTGCTGACCGTGCTGGACGTGCAGGACGACGACCGATTTTTCAACTGCCTGCCGATGTTTCATAGTTTCGGGCTCACTGGGGCGACGCTGCTTCCGCTCGTGCGCGGCTGCTATAGTTTTGTCTATCCATCCCCGCTGCATTATCGCGTCGTCCCGACCGCGTTTTACAACACGGACTGCACGGTGATGTTCGGAACGAACACGTTTCTCAACGGCTACGCCCGGAAGGCGCATCCGTATGATTTCAGGAATTTGCGTTTTCTGGTCGCCGGCGCGGAGAAGCTGCAGGAGAAGACGGCGGAAACGTGGTCGAAGAAGTTTGGCGTGCGAATCCTGGAAGGCTACGGCGCGACGGAGTGCAGTCCGGCCATCACGGCGACCACCCCGATGCAACCGTTGGCCGGTTCCGTGGGACGTCTGCTGCCGGGCATGGAGGCGAGGTTGGAGAGTGTGCCCGGGGTGGACGACGGCGGTCGTCTGTTCGTCAAGGGGCCGAATGTCATGAAGGGGTATTTGAACCCGGACGCGAACGCGAAGTTTCTGGAGGGAGACGGGTGGTACGATACGGGGGACATTGTGAGCATCGACGAGGAAGGATTCTTGCACATCAAGGGACGCATGAAACGATTCGCCAAGGTGAGCGGCGAGATGGTGAGTTTGACTGCGGTGGAGGATGCTCTGGCCGGCGCTTTTCCGCAGTATGGGGTGCGATTCCAGTGCGCGGTGATTGCCCGGGCGGACAGCGACAAGGGCGAGAAACTGATCGCGGTGAGCAACGAGAAGAAACTGAATCTCAACGAGATTCGCGAAGCGTTGAAGGCGAAGGGATACTCGAATCTGTGTGTGCCGCGCGAGGTGTTGTTCGTGAAGGAGATTCCGAAGCTCGGCACCGGCAAGGTGAACCATCGGGAACTGACCCGGCAACTGGAGATGCCGAGTTGAATCAGGATCAAGCCAATACCCGATGGTCGCGACCCCGTCTTTTGCTAGAATTCGAGGCATGACTTTGAAGATCGGAAATTCGAGAGGGATCTTGCTGCTGTTGGCATTGTCACTTGCCGGCGCGGGCGGGCGGGCGACTGCGGATGATGTCGCCGCGAAGGCGGTGGAGAAGGTCGACCAGCCTGAGCGGAAGCGGTTGCCGGGCATGTATTCGATCGCCCGGGTGGGATTGTTGCCAATCACCGCGTCCACGGGTCGGGCTCTGATGCACACCGAGCAGTACCTCGCCTTTGGCGGTGCGGTGTCGGAACTGGAGGGGGCGGATGTCCAGTCACAGACTGAGGCGATCGTGAAGGAGCTGGACAAGGAGATGAAGTATTTCAGGAGCGGGCTCGGACAAAGCATGCGCGTGAACGTGTGCATCAAGCGTTCGGGGGATCGCGCGGCGGTTCAGGAGACAATCACCCGCCATCTCGAAGGGGCGGTGCCCGCCCTTTGTTTTGTTGTCGGCGATTTGCCGGTGAAGGAGGCGTTGGTGGGGATTGATGCGGTGGGGAGCACGGACTACACGACGGAGAGCTATTCGGGGAAGGCCCGTCCGGTTGTTTCGTCGAGGAAAGGAATTTGGGGCGCGCGAATGGCCTTCCTGCCCGCCGGACGGTCCATCTTTGTGTCAGGGCAGTCCGTCAAAGGCGATGACGTTGCGGACTCGGCAGCCAAAACGCTGGAGCAGCTGGGCGAGACATTGAAGTTCCTCGACCGAAGCTGGACGAACGTGGTGCGGGTGAAAACCTTCCTTCGAAATCCGCATCAAAACGCGAAGGTCGTGAGCGAAATGATCGCGAGCCGGTTTCAGCCGAAGGAGTTCGTGCCACCCCAGGTTTTCGTGGAATGGACGGGGCCCCACGATCTGGAGATCGAGCTGGTGGTGGACGGCGGGGCCGCGATGCCGGAGCTGCCCCGGGTCGAGTTTTTGACGCCGCCGCGGATGAAGGCGTCCCCCGTATTCAGCCGGGTGGTCCGTGTGAATCACGGAAGGTTGATCTACACCGCCGGGGTTACGGGAGGGAACGGCGATGATCCGTTAAATCAGGCGAAAGTCGTCCTCGGAGAGATTGAAACTTCGATGGCGGTTTTTCGCGCGGACCTGCGTCATCTGGTGAAGGCCACTTACCATCTGAGCGATGCCGCCGCCGGAAAGGGTCTCGACGAGGTGAGGAAGATGCTCTTTGACCCGAAGAGTCCGCCGGCGGCGTCGAAGGCTTCCGTGAAGGGATTCGGCATTCCCGGCGCGACGCTCATGGTGGACATGATCGGCGTGGGGCCTTGAATCCGAAGGCGGACCGAATCGCCCTCAGATCCGCATGCGGGCGAGTTCGTCCTGCAGCTTGGTTTGGAAAGCCATGACGTCTTCCTGAGACGGCTTGTAACTCTTGTCGTCGGCGACCAAACCCAGCCGACCGAGTTCGTCAAGGTACCAAGCGGCCGATTTTCCGTCGCTGAAAGTGACCTTGCCACTCGCCAGGGCACCGGGGCGCACCACCTGATCCACCGTGACGGACACATTGCCCGGGTCGTCGAGAACGGCGTTGCCGTCCGTCACCTCGGTTTCTTTCGCCTCCTCCGCATCGGGTTTCTCAACAACCTCCTCCACCGGGTCCTTGGGAGCGAGCGCGAGGTCGTCCAGAAGGAAGCGCACCTCCATGTAAGTCATGCTCACGGAGAACTCCTCCACCAGCTTTTCCTGCACGTCGGCCACGCGCAGTCCTTCTTCCAGCCAGCCAGCCACGATCTTCTTTTGCTCGTCGGTCAATTGCATACGTCGTGGTTTGTACTTGGGGCTTGGTGTCTGTGGCAATGCCGATCACGTCCGGACTTGCGATCGTGGTCGGAGGACGCGCTGATTTGGGTGGCAATTGACAATCGCCCTTGCGCCTTCGGTTGACTGGGCGGCAAGCTGCGCGGCATGAAAGTCCTTGTGGTTGGCGGCGGCGGCCGGGAACACGCCGTGGTGTGGAAACTCGCCCAGTCGGAGCGGGTCTCCCGGATGTGGTGCGCGCCGGGGAACGCCGGTATCGCGGGGGAGAAGCTGGCTTCCAATGGTTCTTCTGTCGAATGCGTCCCGATCGGCGCGAAAGATTTGGCGGACATGCTGGCATTCGCGAAGGCGGAAAAACCGGATCTCACCGTTGTCGTGCCTGATGATCCTCTGGCGCTGGGCATGGTGGATCTCTTCGAGGAAAACGGCTTGCCGGCGTGGGGGCCCAATCAGCGGGCGGCCCGCTTCGAGGCTTCGAAGGTTTTTTCGCAGGAGTTCATGGAGCGGCACGGAATTCCCACCGCCCGCTCGGGAATGTTCTCGGACGCGGCCGAGGCGAAGGCGTTCGCCAGGTCCTTGCAGGGGCGCTGCGCGGTCAAGGCGGACGGACTTGCGCTCGGCAAGGGCGTTCTGTTGACTGAAAACATTGCCGACGCGGAGGTCGCCATTGATGAGATCATGACGGAAAAGGCCTTCGGCGATGCGGGGGCGGAGATCGTGATCCAGGAGCTGCTGAGCGGGATGGAAGTGTCCCTTCACGCGCTGGTGGACGGCAGGACGGGCTGCTTGTTTCCCACCTCGCAGGATCACAAACGCGCGCTGGACGGGGATGCGGGGTTGAACACGGGCGGCATGGGGACCTATTCACCGGCACCGTTTCTATCCGACGACGAGCTGGAGACGGTCGGGCGGCAGGTGTTGGATCCCTGGCTCAAGGGATGCGAGGAAGAGGGGATCGATTTCAAGGGGATCCTCTATCCGGGCGTGATGCTGACGGCGGACGGACCAAAGGTGTTGGAATTCAATGCCCGATTTGGGGATCCCGAGACGCAGGTTTATCTGCCGAGGCTGGAGAACGATCTGCTGGAACTCTTGCTGGCCAGTCGGGAAGGACGGCTGGGCGAGGTGACAATGCGATGGAAACCCGAGGTCGCGGTGTGCGTCGTGATGGCGTCCGGCGGTTACCCGCAAAGCTATGAAAAGGGTAAGGAGATCGACGGGATCGCGGAGGCGGATGCGCTGCCGGATACGAAGGTTTTTCATGCCGGCACGAAATTTTCAGACGGGCGGGTTGTCACCAACGGTGGGCGGGTGCTCGGCGTGACGGCGTGGCGCGGGGATTTGGCTTCCGCGAGAGACGCCGCCTACGCGGCTGTTGCGAAAATCCGCTTTGAAGGCGCGCATGTGCGATCGGACATTGCCGCCAAAGGCCTCGGTTGAATGTTGCATGGCCTGGGCTATGCTTCCCGCACACTTATGAAAAAACCACATCTCCACGTTTTTCCGATCTTGGCGGCGATCGCCTTGTGCGCGGTGTCGGGGCGATCGGCGGCGGATCAGCCCGGGCAGTTCGAGTCCATTTTTCGGCTCGTGCGCACGAATCTGGTTGGTTTGGATGTGGAACGATACGAGCGGGAGGCCTTGCGGGGCCTGTTGCGCCGAATGGACGGCAAGGTTCAACTGCTCAAGGCGGACGAGGTGATTGGGGTGAGGGGGGAACTGGTGAACGAGGCGAAGGTTTTTGAGGGGAAGTTCGGCTACGTTCGGGTCCGGGCGGTGGAGGAGGGCTTGGCTGATTCGCTCCGGGAAGGTTTAAAGGGATTGATTCCGTCCGGGGATCTGCGCGGCCTGATGGTTGATCTACGTTTCGCTGACGGGAGTGACTACGAGGCGGCCGTGAGGACGGTGAATGAATTTGTCGGGCGGGACGAGACGCAGCTGCTCGTCGGTGAACGGCATTTGCGCACGATTCAAAAATCAGACCTCATCCGAGGCCCTGTCGCGATCCTCGTCAACTCGGAGACAGGCGGAGCGGCCGAAGCCTTGGCGGCGCTGTTTCGACGCAACGAAGTCGGGTTGCTGATCGGTTCGAAGACGGCGGGTGAAACAAAGGTTTTTTCGGATTTTTCACTCGAAAATGGTAATCGACTGCGCGTGGCGACCGGCGAGGTGCGCTCGGATGACGGCCTCGAATTGTCGAGTGGAGGATTGCAGCCGGACATCCTTGTGCCTGTGGACCCCGGTGCGGAGCGGAAATTCTTTGGTGACGCCTATGCGGTGCCGAAGGGGCGGAAGCAGCCGCGCGGTCTGGTGAATGAGGCCGCCTTGGTGCGTCAACTGCGGCAAAGACTGAATCCCGACGTCGCGATTCCCTCCGCTCCCGCAAAAGAAGAGGCACCCCGAGAGGTGTTTGATCCCACCTTGGCCCGTGCGCTCGACTTGTTGAAGGGACTGAATCTGCTTGCTCCGTCCAAATAGCCGGTTTTCCGTTGACGATCCGAGGGGCTGTCTTCAACTTCCCGGCGCTCGATTCATCATGGCGCGCGTTCTCTTCGTTTGCACTGGCAACATCTGTCGCAGTCCCATGGCGGAAGGTCTGTTTCGGCATCTGTCGGCGGGCGATCCCGCCATGGAAGTCTTGTCGGCTGGGGTGGGGGCGGTGAATGGGCAGGCTCCGAGTGACCACGCGGTGACCGCCTGCAAGGAGTTGGGGATCGATATCACGCGCCAGCGGAGTCGGAGTCTCACCCCGGATCTTGTTGAACAGGCAGATTACATCTTCGGCATGACGAGGGGCCATGTTGAAGCAATCTGCATGATGTTTCCCCATGCGGCGGAAAAAACCTTTCTGGTTCGAGAATTCGACGAAAATCTGGAGTTTTTCGAGAAAGACGTGGCGGACCCGATCGGCGGATCGTTGACAGTCTATCGCGTGTGCCGGGATCAAATTCGAGATGGAATCGAGAGTTTGAAGCGTTTTTTGGCTGAAGCCGAAGGGGGAAATGGAGCAACTGCGCTTACGGTCGCTTTGGGTGCGGATCACGGTGGCTTCGAGCTGAAGGAACGGATTCGCCGTCACCTTGAGTCGATTGGGATCGAAGTGTCCGACTTTGGCGCTCATTCAAAGGATTCTGCGGACTATCCTGATTTTGCCCGACCGGTGAGCGTTTCGGTCGCGGGCGGGCGAAACGATTTGGGGATTCTTGTCTGCACGACCGGGGTTGGAATGAGCATCACCGCGAACAAGGTGTCGGGCGCCCGCGCCGCCCTGGTGTTCAACACCGAGATGGCGGATTTGGCGCGTCGGCATAATGACGCCAACATACTTTGTCTGGGGCAGAAACTGGTGGCCCCGGAAGACGCGTTAAGAATTGTGGACACATTTATCGCCACGCCATTTGAAGGCGGGCGGCACGAAAGGCGAGTTGGCAAGATGGAAACAGGTGGAAAACTAAGCGCCGTTGACCCGGCAGTTGCGGAAATCATTGAACTGGAGCGTCAGCGCCAGCAGGAAAACATCGAGCTGATTGCCAGCGAGAACTTCACCAGCCTCGCGGTGATGGAGGCTCAAGGATCCGTTCTGACAAACAAATACGCGGAAGGCTACCCGGCCAAGCGCTGGTACGGTGGCTGCGAGAATGTGGATTCGATCGAGGAGTTGGCCATCGAGAGGGCCAAGACACTGTTCGGCGCGGACTTCGCCAACGTGCAGTCCCACTCCGGAAGCTCGGCCAACATGTCCGTCTACTTCGCCGTGCTGAAGCCCGGCGACAAGCTGTTGACGATGGATCTCAGCCACGGAGGCCATTTGACCCACGGAAACGCGGCCAATTTTTCGGGCAAGTTTTACGAAATCGTGCACTACGGCGTGCGCAAGGAGGATGAGCGGATTGATTACGATCAACTCGCCGCGATGGCCCGGGAACAGAAGCCCGCGATGATCACCGTCGGTGCCAGCGCGTATCCGCGGGTGATTGACTTTGCGCGGATGGGTGAGATCGCCCGGGAAGTCGGGGCGATGTTGCTTGCCGACATCGCGCATATTGCCGGACTCGTTGCAGCCGGTCTTCATCCTTCCCCTGTCGGACACGCCGACTTTGTCACCACCACGACCCACAAGACCCTGCGTGGGCCTCGGGGCGGCTTGGTGATGACGAACAATGAGGAATACGCCAAAGCGGTAAATTCCTGCACGTTTCCCGGAATTCAGGGCGGTCCCTTGATGCATGTCATTGCCGCGAAGGCGGTTTGCTTTCATCAGGCGTTGCAGCCGGAGTTCAAGGCTTACCAGCAGCAGATCATCGACAACGCGCAGGCACTTGCCACGGGCATGACGCGCAATGGATTCCGCCTTTGCAGCGGTGGGACCGACAACCATCTGATGCTGGTGGATGTCGGTTCGAAGGGGTTGACAGGCAAGGAATGTCAAATCGCGCTTGATGAGGCCGGAATCACCACGAACAAGAACACGATTCCGTTTGAAACACGCTCGCCGTTTCAAGCCAGCGGCGTGCGTCTTGGCACGCCCGCGGTTACCTCGCGTGGAATGAAGCAGCCCGAAATGGCCGCGATCGCGGACATGATTTCGGAAGTGCTGATGGACATCAAAAACGTTGACACCGCCACGGCCGTCCGCCAGCGTGTCCGCGATTTGACCGCCAAGTTCCCGCTGCCCTATTGACGCGGCGCGGCAGGTTTCCACCCTAGTTTATCCCCGACTGAATAAATCCGCCGGTTGTCTGGTCTCCTATCGGACCCTCCGCCCGCGCGCGGCTGTCCCGCTTGGCGATTCTCCACTTAATTGATCCGCAAGACCCAATTTTCGTATGACGAAACCATTGAAGAAAAAGGCCGCCCGCAAGACCCCTGCCCGCCGCACCGCTCGCAAGAAAACGTCCTCGGTGCGGGCGCACTACGAAGAGTGGAGTCCGGGCACGGCGACGGGTGGAATCGTTACCGACGCGATCGCTGAAGCGGAGGCATCCAAGGAAACCCCGGTTGAAGCTGAAGAATGGGCACCGGATCCGGCCAACGCGGTTGAACCTCCACCGAAGCGGAAATCGGAACTCTTGGAGGCGCAGGCGGATCTTTTCCCGTTTGATGACGAGGACGATGAAGAAGAAGAGGTAAAAGCGGTCGCGGCTGAAGCCTCGCCCCAGCCGGTGGCCAAGGAGGCCGAAGGTGAGGGCGCTCCGGTGCGGGATCGCCGAGGACGCAGTCGTCGACAGGGCAAAAAACGGGCTCCCAAAACGGATCCGATGCCGGCGGCTGAGACCGATCTATCCTCCGGCCTGCCCGAGGATGTGCTGTCGGACGAGGCCGAAGAAATCCCCGTGCCGGAAGAGACGGGCCCGCAACCTCCCGGCGAGACGATCCGGATTGCGGAATTGCAGGCGATGTCCATTGCGGAGCTGAATGCCAAGGCCAGGGACATGGGCATTCAGAATTTCGGAACAATGCGCAAGCAGGAGATCATTTTCGCGATCTTGAAAAAGAACTCGGAGCGCAAGGGTGCCCTGTTCGCGGAAGGCGTTCTCGAGGTGTTGCCGGAAGGTTTCGGATTCCTGCGCTCACAGGCCTTCAACTATCTGCCCTGCCCGGAGGATGTCTATGTGTCCCCCTCGCAAATTCGGCGTTTTGATTTGCAGACGGGCGACGTGATCACGGGTCAGATCCGCCCTCCGAAGGAGAAGGAAAAGTTCTTTGCCTTGCTCAAGGTGGAAGCGGTGGGACATGAAGAGCCGGACAAGGCGAAGGAGAAGACCCACTTTGACAACCTGACGCCCCTGTTTCCAGACCGCCGTTTTCTGCTTGAAACATCGAGCCAGGAGTACTCGACGCGGGTGCTCGACATCGTTTGTCCGATCGGCCGCGGCACACGGGGTCTGATCGTGGCCCCTCCGCGCACAGGCAAGACCGTTCTGCTGCAGAACCTCGCCAAGGCGCTTTTGAAAAACGCTCCGGAGGTTTACCTCATCATTCTCCTCATCGACGAGCGTCCCGAGGAGGTGACGGACATGGAGCGAAGCTGCCAGCCGGCGGAAGTCATCGCCTCCACCTTCGACGAACCGCCCGAGCGCCACGTGCAGGTGGCGGAAATGGTCATCGAAAAGGCCCGTCGAATGGTTGAGCACAAAAAGGACGTCGTGATTCTGCTCGACTCAATCACCCGTTTGGCCCGGGCCTACAACACGGTGCAGCCCCACTCGGGCAAGATTCTGTCCGGCGGTGTGGATGCCAACGCGCTCCACAAGCCGAAGCGGTTTTTCGGCGCGGCCCGCAACATCGAAGAGGGGGGATCCCTGACAATCATGGCGACCGCGCTTGTCGATACCGGCAGCCGGATGGATGAGGTCATCTTCGAGGAATTCAAGGGCACCGGCAACATGGAGGTGCATCTCGATCGCGCCTTGGTGGATCGGCGCATCTTTCCCTCCATCAACATTGAGCGTTCGGGCACGCGCAAAGAGGAATTGCTCTACCATCCGGACGAGGCCGGCCGCATTTCGGTCCTGCGCCGCGCGCTGACCGGTGTTCCTCCGGTCGAGGCGATGGATCTGCTGCTTGGCAAGATGAAGAGCACTTCGAGCAATATTGAGTTTCTTCTCAGCATGGCTCCCCGTTGATCGATACGAATAAGTCTTGTCCGCTGACAGTCCGCTAAAAGCATGGTTTCCATTCAAACGAGGAGGCGCTCCCGGAGCCGGTTCGCGATCATGGCAGGTTCGCTTTGGGTGTTTGGTGTTGCGATTCTTCTGACCGGATGCGGTGAGAAGATCACGGTTTACCAATCGCCCAAGGAACCCGTTCCAAAGACAGCCGCCCATGGAGCGGGGAATCCTCACGCCGACGAGCAGGCTCCGCCGGCTTTGCCCAAGCTAAAATGGGGCAGGACACCGGAAGGCTGGAAGGAAACCGAAGGCGGAACGATGCGGGCCGCGACATTCGCGCTGGAGGATGAAACGGGGCAGAAAGCGGCGGAAGTTGCTGTTCTGCCATTTCCTGGCGCTGCCGGACTCGAGGACAAACAGCTTGTCAACATGTGGCGCGAACAACTCGGGTTGCCCGCCTTTTCGGACGAGGAGGTTGAGAAGCAACGGAAGCTGGTGAAGGTCGGCGACGCCGAAGGCCGGCTTTACGATGTCGCGGGTGGCGAGAATTCAATCGTGTCCGTCATCGCACCTCACCAAGGCTGGATGTGGTTTTTCAAGCTCGCCGGAAAGAAGGAGATCGTGGAACGGCAGAAATCAATTTTTGTCGAGTTCCTCAAGGATGTCTCCTTCGTGGCACCCGAGCCGCTTGCTGCGCCGTCCATGCAGTCAAGCGCCGGAGATTCCGGTGACGGCCCGGATTGGAAGCCGGCCGCGCATTGGAGCAAACAGGCGCCTGGAATGATGCAGATGGCGAAATACTCCGCCACAGGTGAGGGTGGGGTAGCTGAGATTTCAGTGAGTCGATTGGGTGGTATGGCGGGTGGTTTGGGTCCGAACATCAATCGATGGCGAGGACAACTGGGCCTTTCCTCGGTGACCGACGCCGAGGCGGATCAGCTCGCGAAGCCGATTGAGGTGAAGAGCGGTGCCGCTCGTGTGATCGATTTGGCGGGGGAATCCGGAGCGATGTCCGTCGTGATGGTCAGCCAAGGCGGGGCAACCTGGTTTTACAAACTGACCGGACCGGGTGCCGCGGTTGAACGGGAACGGGCCGCGCTGGTCGAATTCGTCAATTCCGTGAACTACAACTGACGTGATGCTCGCCTCCATTTTCAAATTCTTCACGTCGCTGAAGCTCACCGTCGTCTGTCTCTGCATGAGTCTGGTGGTCGTGTTCTTCGGGACGATGGCCCAGGATCCCTTGGGGCTTTACATCGCGCAGGAACGTTTCTTTCACAGTTTTTTCATTGATTGGGCTTCATTGAAGGCGGCCATCGAAAAGACGCTGCAAATGGTGGATGTCTACGTCGCGGCTCCGACCACCGGGGCCGACGTCTTGGCGGCCCCGCGAATCCCGGTTTTTCCCGGCGGGTATCTTCTTGGTTCGATCCTGCTGATCAACCTGATTGTGACACACTACTCCCGCTTCAAGTTCTCCTGGCCCAAGGCCGGAATCTTTCTGACCCACATCGGGATCGTGTTGTTGCTGGTCGGGCAGTTGTTCACGGACGTCTTCTCATCGGAAAGCTCTATGCGGCTTTCGGTGGGGGAGAGCCGGAACTACGCGGAAGACTTCCGGAAGAACGAATTGGTGCTGATCGACGGATCGTCCGCTGAGCACGATGTCACCACCTCGATTCCACAATCGCGTCTGCGCAAAGGCGCCGTGATCGAGCACGCCAGCCTGCCTTTCAAACTTCGTGTTCTGGAATACTGGGGAAATGCGGATTTCACCGGTGAATCAAAACCCGGTTACACCAAGGTCGATGCGGACAAGGGATTTGGACCGAAAATTTTCGTCAAGGGATTGCCTCCGGTAACGGCAATGGACGGTCGCGACATGCCTGGAATTGTCTTGGAGGCATTCACGGATTCAGGATCCCTGGGACGATGGTTTTCGGCGGTCGGGTTCAGTCCACGACAGGTGATTGAAGCGGGCGGGAAAGAATACCAGGTTGCGCTGCGCATCAAACGCTACTACACGCCCTACAGCCTGACCTTGGTCGAGGCGCGTCACGACAAATACAAGGGAACGGAGATTCCCCGGAACTTTTCAAGCGTTGTGCGGGTGAAGAATTCGGAATCCGGCGAGGATCGGGAGGTGAAGATCTTCATGAACAATCCGCTGCGATACCAGGGCAAGACCTACTACCAGTATCAGATGGCCGCGGACGAGATGATGCTGCGGCAGGGCGAAAGACCGACCTCCACGTTTCAAGTCGTCGAGAATCCCAGCTGGCTTGCCCCTTATCTGGCCTGTGTCATTGTGGGCCTTGGATTGCTCTACCAGTTTGGACTTCACCTGAAGAAATTCTTCGTTCGAAAGGCAAAGGCATGAAAAAGCATTGGCCCTGGATATTGACGGCGTTGTTTGTTTTTGAAGTGCTTTTTGCACTACGTCCCCGTGTGGACAAGGATGGAGCCTTTCACACCGGGGCGTTCGGTCGGCTTCCCGTCCTGCTGGGCGGGCGACAGCAACCGCTGGATTCCGTTGCGCGAAACAATCTGCTGATCATTCGAGGGACCGCCACGGTGCCCTTGGAAGGGAATGCGGCCGACGGGTCGTGGGGGGCTTGGGAAGACATCGCGGACAAAGGCGGTTTGACGGAGCGAAAGTGGTACCAGTTTTCAAAAAGGCCGAAGAAGCTGAAATCGATCGAATGGCTGCTGGAGGTTTTTGCGAGACCCGACGACGCGGATGGACGCTACATCTTCCGCATTCACCATCCGGAGTTGCTGGGAGAGCTGGAGCTTGAGGACAAGGGGGTCGATCGCGCGGGGCTACGTTATTACGCCTTCGCCCAGCTATCGCCGCATCTGGGTCATGTTGAGTCCGAGGCTCGAACAATTTCGGGCGTCGATAACGAACGCCGGACGCCTTATCAGAAGGCGGTGATGGACCTGTTTCGTGGGCTCCAGCTCTACATCAAGTTGAAGAACAGCGTGCGGCCACAGATGTTCGTCGATGACACCGCGCACATTTTCTCGCCACCAAACGCGGCTCTTTCGGGCGATGCGGAAGCGCATCAACACGCGGATGGCCAATACAGTTATCAGGAGATCGCGCCAATGATTCCAAAAATTCGCGAGCAGGCGATGTCGGTGCCGCGCGATGATGAGGCGCAGCAGTCGGCGTATGGCAGCTTTCTGGGGCGCGTGCGCGCCTACGAAGGATTGAAGGCGGTTTGGCGCGACGAATGGCGCACGGACTACACGGCCGAACTTCGAGATTTTGAGGCCGTCCTGAAGCCCGGTTTCGAGGCTGTCACCAAACAGCAGAGCGGACAGGAATTTGACCGCACGGCCTTCGAACGGGTCGTATCCTTTGGCGAGCGCTATGTCCACATGGCCAATCTGGCGCATCCGATGATGATTCCCCCGGCGGATTCGACCAAGCCGGTGGAAGACTGGGCAAACGTGGGGAAAGCGCTGATGGATTCCATCCGCGAAGGCTCGATTCCATCCCCCGTGATGCGGTACGCGGAAATGATGACGGCTTACGCCAGGAAGGATGTCGAAGGATTCAACAAGGCGGTGACGGTCTACAGCGGTGAGCTGAAGCAACGGCTTCCGGACTCCGTTCGAAAGGGGGGCGAAGAGTATGCTTTCAATCAATTTTCGGCTTTCAAACGCGCGATGATGATCTATCTCGCCGGCTTGATCCTCACCTTGTTCTTCTGGCTGCGGATGTCTGAAAATCTGCGCCGAGCGGGTATGCAGCTCGTGGTATTGGCTCTGGTTGTTCACACAGTCGGATTGATCTGGCGCATGTATCTGGAGCGACGCCCGCCGGTGACGAATCTTTATTCGTCGGCCATTTTCGTCGGATGGGGCGCCGCCGTGCTGGGGGTGATTCTGGAACGGATTCACCGGAACGGCATCGGAACGGTCACCGCGGCGGGGATCGGCTATATCACCTTGATCATCGCCCATCATCTTTCGATGGACGGGGACACCATGGAAATGATGCGCGCAGTGCTGGACACCAATTTCTGGCTGGCAACCCACGTGACCATCATCACGCTTGGATACGCCGCGACCTTCCTGGCCGGATTTCTGGGTATTGTCTACATCGTGCGCGGATTGCTCACACCCTCGTTGAACAACGAGACCGCGCGTTCCCTCGCCGGAATGGTTTACGGCATTGTCTGCTTCGCGACCCTGTTCAGTTTCGTTGGCACCGTGCTGGGTGGTTTGTGGGCCGACTGGTCATGGGGACGTTTCTGGGGCTGGGATCCGAAGGAGAACGGCGCGCTGATGATCGTGATCTGGAACGCGATCATCCTGCATCTGAAATGGGGTGGAATGATACGCGAGCGCGGCCTGATGAATTGTGCCGTGATCGGAAACATCGTCACCGCCTTCAGCTGGTTCGGAGTCAACATGCTCGGGATCGGACTGCACAGTTACGGCTTTATGGACGCCGCCTTTCGCTGGCTGGCCATCTTCAGCCTGACCCAGTTGGCCCTCGTGGCCTTGGGCACCGTGCCGTTGCAATACTGGTTCAGCGTCAAGCGGGGGATTCTCTCGCCCCCCGGCTACAAGCCGGCTGCCTCCTAGTCCGTGATATACACATGCACCGCAGCCGCTGCATTCGGCCATCGTGGCAATACGCGTGGTGAACAGGCGGACCAAGGTTGCGACACGGACTTGGGATTGATTCCCGTTGTGGACTGGGATACCAAGATGGGGTCCCCAGTCGGTGCGCCGCATGAAGTCAGCCCTTTTCAATATTCTGGCCAGTCTCGGGTCTTGCGCTCTGGTGGGCGAACTGCCCGGCGCTGACGAGCCGATCTACTATGAGCGGCATGTGCGTCCGATTCTGAAGACCCACTGTTTTCAGTGCCATGGCGAAGGAGGGGAACTCAAGGGTGGGCTGGATCTCCGCCTGGCCCGCCTGATCGGACGCGGAGGCAAGAATGGGTCTGTCGTTCAAAACGGTGATCGGGCCGCAAGCCGCCTTTACGATCTGATCCACACCGGAAAGATGCCGCCGGAGCGGGCTACGATTTCCGAAAACGAGATCGAACTGATCGGTCGTTGGATCGATCAGGGAGCGAGAACGCTTCGCCCTGAGGATTCCGGGCTGGATCCCGACGAATACATCACGGACGAGGAACGCGAATTCTGGGCCTTTCGTCCGATCGCCAAATCACGGGTGCCGGAGATGGAGGGGCGAGTGCAACCGGTCAATCCAATCGATGCTTTTGTCGGCCAAAAGCTGGCGGCTGTTGGCCTCGGTTTTTCCGAAGAAGCCCCGCGAGCCACGCTGATTCGGCGTGCGTTCTTCGATCTGACCGGTCTGCCACCCACACCGGAAGAGCTTGATTCGGCACGATCGATTCCTTTTGAAGCCATGTTGGACCGCCTTCTGGATTCGCCACACTACGGGGAGCGATGGGGGCGGCATTGGCTGGACGTCGCCGGCTACGCGGATTCCGAAGGTTACGCGGAGGAGGATGCCGAACGACTCTGGGCTTGGCGTTATCGAGACTGGGTCATTCGCGCCTTCAACGAGGACATGCCTTTCGATCGTTTTGTCACGGAACAACTGGCCGGTGACGAATCGGTCCCGCAGCCGTACAAGGACTTGTCGGAAGAAGCGATTTCGCGTCTCACTGCGACCGGTTTTCTCAGAATGGTTCCGGACGGAACGGGAAGCCGGGGGGTTGATCAAGCGGCCGCCCGCAATCAGGTCGTGGCTGAAACAGTGCAGGTGGTGGCCTCGGCGTTTTTGGGACTCACGGTTGATTGCGCGCGGTGTCACGACCATCGATACGACCCGATTTCCCAGCGGGACTACTATCGGCTCCGGGCAATTTTTGAGCCCGCGTTGAATCCGCAAAACTGGAAGACACCGAGTGGTCGGGCCGTTTCGCTTTACACGGACGAGGATCGGCGCCTGGCGGCGGAAATTGAGGCCAAGGCGAAAGAGGTCGACGCGAAGCGCCAACAGAAGATCGAGTTCTTCATCGACCGGACTTTGGAGTGGAAGCTGAAAGCGGTCCCCGACCCATCGCGCGAAGCACTTCGTCGAGCCTACAAGAAAGCCGAAAAAGACCGTACCGATCAGGAGAAGGATTTACTGAAGGCCCATCCGAGCATTCGTAATATCAGCGCCGGATCGCTCTATCTTTACGATCGGGAGTATCGGGTCGAAGTGGCGCGCCTCAAGGCGGAGCGCGCGGCCCTGCTCAAGGAGTTGCTGGAGAAAGCCCGGGGGGAAAGCGGGAACACGGTCGTTGAGGCCGATCTGATCAAGCTGGCCCCGGAGGGGGCTTCGGAATTGCGGCGCTTGGATCAGAGCATTCAATACTACCTCGATACCATGTCCGAAAAGGTGCTCAAGGATCTTGCGTCCGAGGCCAAAATGATCCGTGGAACCAAACCCGAAGAACAGTTTGTTCGGGCCTTGTCGGAGGCGTCCGGCAGGGCACCCGTCACCCGGCTTTTCCACCGCGGCGACCATGAGCAGCCGAAGGAATCCGTTCTTCCCGCCGAGCTGACAATCGTGGCGCTGCCGAAGAATCCGATACCCGAAAATGATTCGCATCTACCCGGCACGGGGCGAAGATCCGCTTTTGCCAGGCGTCTCACTGACGGAGCTCATCCCTTGACGGCCCGGGTGATTGTGAACCGTGTCTGGATGCATCACTTCGGGTACGGGCTTGTCCGCACCCCCGAAGATTTTGGCCAGCTGGGGGATCGGCCGACCCATCCCGAATTGCTCGACTGGCTTGCATGGGATTTCGTGAGTCACGGCTGGCGACTGAAACGCCTGCACCGGCTGATCATGACGAGCGATACCTGGAAACAATCGTCGAAGCGAACGGATGCCCTGGATCGGGAAGATCCCGACAATCTTCTGTTGGGCCGCATGAACGTGCGCCGACTCGAGGCCGAAGCGATTCGGGACAGCATGCTCGCGGTCAGCGGGGCCTTGAAGCGGGAACTGTTTGGCAGGCCGGTCCCCGTCATGGAAGACGAGGTGGGGCAGATCGTGATCGG
>JADHOF010000030.1 GCA_016779125.1 Verrucomicrobiia bacterium
GACCGTGACCGGATCAGGCACCAATCCGGCGGACGGGCAGGACTTTGACTTCGGGGGTGTTTTCCCCGGAGGCACCGTGAACCTCGCCCCCGGCCAGACCGAGACCAACATCACCATTCGTGTTCGCGGAGATGTCAGCGTGGAAGCGGATGAAGAATTCACGGTCACCCTGAACATGCCCGCCTTTGACTCGGTCATCGGTTCACCCGCCACCGCGACCGGATTCATTCGCAACGATGACGTGGCTCCAAGCGTGTTCTCGATCACCGCATTGGACGCGGACCGGGCGGAATCGGACGATCCCCAAACCCAGACGAACCTGCACGTCTTCAAGATCACGCGCGGCGGGAACCTCAACGCGACCATGGCGGCGGTCGGATGGACCGTGACCGGATCAGGCACCAATCCGGCAGACGGGCAGGACTTTGACTTTGGGGGCGTTTTCCCCGGAGGCACCGTGAACCTCGCCCCCGGACAAACCGAGACCAACATCACCATTCGTGTTCGCGGGGATGTCGTCCCTGAGCAAGACGAAGCCTTCACCGTCACTCTCAGCATGCCCGCGTTCAATTCCGTCCTCGGCACTCCCTCCACCGCCAACGGCCTCATCCGCAACGATGACGGACCTATCGGTGCGACTGAGATTTTCATCAATGGAATCGCCGGCGGCAACGTCAGCATCAGAGTTGTCGGCAGTCCGAATACAGCCGTCAGAATAGAACAGCGGACCGCCTTGGGTGCCGGGACCTGGCAAATTCTCCAAAACGGTACAACCGACGGCACCGGAACGCTTCTCCACACCGACGCCGGTGCCGGAAACACGCCCCAAAAGTACTACCGGGCGGGTGTGGACTGACGAAATCGCCCCTGTCCAAACGAACTGCTGCATCACGGCCCGGAGGATGGCGTCCGGCCGGATGTGAACGCCCGGGCAGGTTGTCGTGCAAAACGGAAAAAGCGATTGCCTCACGCACACGGGAGCGCTCCAAATCGCCTGTTGAAAGCCTGCCTGAGCGGGCGGAATACAAATCTTGAATAGTTGGCGACGCTTCCGCTCTAATCCTCTCGCCGGTCGGTCACGATGAATCGCTCTTTGGAGGATTTCGACCGCCGGTTCATATCGGGATTTCGCAGACCCACTGGGAACTTCTGCAACGGGAAACACAGTTGAACAAACCTGTCGAGCGCACCGGCCCGTGGCCGGATAATCGACGTCTTGGTGACGTCCGGCGCGCGACGATAACGTAAGCAAGCTGATAGAAAACCTGTTGTCATGATCGCAGAACCATTGTTCGCATTCCTCGGATACCCTGAAATCATCGGGATCCTCGTCATCACCCTGCTCCTGTTTGGTGCCAAGAAACTTCCAGAACTCGCCCGCGGCCTCGGCCAGGGCATTCGGGAATTCAAGAACGCGACGAACGAGATTCAGGACGACCTCCAGCGCTCGATCGATTCGCCTCCGCGGTCTCGGCGCGACTGAATCTGAACGGGCCCGACGTCACGGCGTGGCGTCGGGCCGCACGGGTCACCGGTAGGTGATCAGGTCGAGAAGCGACCGGCCCGAGCGGGTCAATTGCCAGGCACCGCCGCTCTGCCGGATCAAACCCCGACAAGAGCGGGCTCGGGCGTATTCCTCATCCACGGACAGGATGCGGTAGTCCCTGCCAATTTCGATTTCGGACCGGGCACGGGGAATCATCTGGAACGGAAGCCCGGCGAAGTTGAAAAGCAATTCGACCGCGACAATGCCCTCCTTTTCCGCCACGGGGTTCCGTCGCATCAAGGGGCGATAGCTGCTGGCGTAGGAGAAGTCTGCGCGGGGAATCAGGACGCGGAACATCTCCTTCTGATTGCGGATCAGGTTCAGAAGGCTGAAGCGCGCTCCGTCGATCTGCTGTCGTCGAAAGATTTCCGTCGGATCAATCCCCAGAAGGTTTCGGCCGTTCCAATTGCCATGCTCGTTCACCGAGCCCTTATAGGTCGCCTGAAACCAATGATCAAAATGCTCATTGCCCTTCAGTGCGATTTCCAGATGCAGATGGGCGCGACCTCGATCAATCGGCGTCCGGGTATTGGTGGAGCGCCCCATCACACCGAGGATTTGGCGCGGCGCGACGGGCGAACCGGCGCGCAATCCCTCCGCAAGGGAACTGAGGTGCGCGTAGAGAGAGTAGACCGCGACGCCTTCGACGTGATGGCGCAGAACGACGTAGCGGCCGTAGTTTGAACGGCCGGCGACCGTATTCACGTACTCGACGATGCCTTTGTCGATTGCCGTCACCAAATCCGTCGGTTCGCCGCGTCGGTCCGTGTTCAGCCGTAGGATGTCGATGCCTTCGTGAAACTGATGTCCCTCGGAGCGGACACAACCGTACGTGCCGCTGATCCAGTCCCGCCCCGGCGTCGGAGCGTAGAAACGGGTTTCCCCGCCGGGCTGTAGGAGGCTCGTGCTGGGTGTCGGCAGATGGAGAGTCTGGGCGGCCGGTACCGCGATGTGCCAGAGCGAAGCGACGATCGCCAGGGCTTTCAGAGCGGGTTTTTTCATTCTGCCAAGGACGGGCGATCCTCCTCGTCGCGGTCTTTATCCAGCTCCCGCGCCAGGAGATTCAGGCCCTTAACGAGTCGGTCCGTTTCTTCGGGCGTCGTTGCCGGATACAGCAGAACGACCCCGTCGCGACCGAGCTCCTCCATCATTGTAACGGCGATCCAGCGGCTTTCCGGAAACTGGCTCATGACCGCAATCCGCCGGCCACGCAGCAGGCCGGAATTGATTTCCACCATTCGTCGCCCGCGCCGATCCAGCTCCAGCCGGATTGCGACCCCGCCGTCGGTCGTATCCCACGCCTCGGCCTTGAGGACATTTGCCTCGGTCAAAAACGGATCTGTGATCAACACCATTTCGATGAACGGCGTTTCGGAGATCTGGACCGTCATCGTGCGCCCCGGAACGCCGTTGTCCGATTCCGCGTGAAAACGGATGGTCGAAACGTCCTCCTTTTTCAATTTCGACTTGTTGGATTCACAGCCGAGCCCCAACACCATGGATGCGGCGATGAGAATGATGTTGAACGGAGCGGGGCGGATCTTCATATTCGCGGCCAATTTGTTCGAAATCAGTAATTCAGCCGAGAAAAAATCATGGGACAACAACACAGCAAAGTTGAAAAACGCCGTCGCCGCCTCAATTACCTGAGACGCAAAAAGATCGCCGCCAAAGAGGCGATGCCGAAGTCGGGCAAGAAATAGGGTCGGACTCCGACCCATCTCACAGGACGCCGAGCCCTGCCGCGCGTCCCAAAAATGGCTCACACCACCGGCAGCACGCCTGCCGGTGGTTTTCTTGTTGGCGCGTTTGTGAACGCGCGAATCGCTTGATCACAGACACTCATCGAAAAATGAAAACGCAACTCCTCACCGCCCTCGGCCTCACCCTCGCCTCAACCCTCCTCGCCGCCCAACCGGGCGAGCTGATCTTTGAGGATGATTTCGATCGCAATGAGTCGCAGGAAACCAAGGACGAGATCGGCAAAGGCTGGGGCTCGAACAGCAAGTCCCGCGCGAAAGGCAACAAGCAGGTCGATCTGCGCGACGGCGCGATGTACATCTACATCCACAAGGAGGCCGATCACGCCGTCTCCGTCACGCATCCGGCCGAGTTTCGCGACGGCACCGTCGGGATGCGCTTCATGCTGGAGGATCCGAAGGACGTTCTCGGATTGGATTTCGCGGACCTGCAGTTCAAGCAAGTTCACGCCGGTCATCTGTTCAAGGTCACCGTCGGCACGCGGAATGTGCAGATCGACGACATGAAAACCGGCGGCATGAACATGAAATTCTACGAGGCCAAGAAGGCGAAGAAACTCAGCGCCGAACAACTCAGGTTCATTGCCTCCACGCGGAAGACCTTCCCGAAGCAGGTCTCATCCGGCAAATGGCACGATCTTCTCGTCAACATCACGGGCGACACAGTGACCGTCTCCATCGACGGCAAAAAGACAGCCTCCCTTAGCTCCGAAGGCTTCGCGCATCCGACCAAGAAAATGCTCCGCCTCTCGGTCCCCAAGAACGCCGTGGTCGATGACGTGAAAATCTGGCGAACGAAGTAGGACATCGACCGCTCCTCGCCGCTGAACTGCGACGCCCTCCAACACAAAAACCAAATGAAACACACCGCGCTTCTGCTTCTCCTGACCTCACTTGCCTCCGTCTCAACAGGGGCGGAGTGGAAAACCCTTTTTGACGGCAGGACCTTGGACGGTTGGAAGCCGACCAGTGACGCGAACTGGCGGGTGGAGAACGGAGCGATCGTCGTCGATTCAGGCCAGCGCGGTTTCCTGATTCACGAGGACACCTACGACAACTATGAATTGACGGTCGAATTCAAGGCGGCCAAGGGGGCGAACAGCGGGGTGTTTCTGAACACCAAACACGGGAAGCTCAATCTCACGGAAGATTGTTACGAACTCAACATCGCCCCGCCCGACAACCCCTTCCCCACCGGCAGCTTGGTCGCCCGGGTGAAGGTTGGCGGAGCCGGCGAAAGCGACGCATGGCGACGTTTCGACGTTCGCGTCGTCGGCGGACACGTCACCGTGAAACTCGACGGGAAACAGGTCGTTGACTACCGGGCCAAAACGCCCGCCTCCGGCAACCTGCTCGGCCTCCAGTTGAACGAAGGCCGCGTCGCCTTCCGCAACATCCGAGCCCGCAAGCTCGGAAAGACCGGAGATTGAACCGCCAATTCACGCAGATCGGCGCTGAGTATCAGGAGGGATTCAGAACACCAGAGGTTCTCCCGGCCCTCCTCCGACGAATTCCCGTTTCAAAACCCCGAGCGGCCCATGTATGCTCCCCCTCATGGCACGCTTCCTTCTCGCTCTGTCACTGATTCTCCCCCTTCTTGCAGGGGCGGCAGCACAACGTCCGAACATCGTCTGGATCATTCCGGACGACATGTCGGCAAACTTCTCCTGCTACGGCGAAACCGCGGTCAGCACGCCAAACGTCGACAAGCTCGCCGCGCAGGGCGTGAAATTCACCAAGGCCTATGTGACAGCTCCCGTCTGCTCGACCTGCCGCTCCGCGTTCATCACAGGGATGTATCAAACCAGCATCGGCGCGCATCATCACCGCAGCGGTCGCGGCCAAGAAAAGATTCACCTACCCACCGGCATCCAGCTCGTGCCCAAACTTTTTCAGGAAGCGGGTTATCACACCTCCATCACAGGCTGGCCGGGCAGGAAGGGTCGGCTGGGGAAAACCGACTACAACTTCGAATGGGATGCCTCCGTCTACGACGGTGCCGACTGGTCGGAACGCCGGCAGGGACAACCCTTCTTCGCGCAGATTCAGACCCAGGGCGGCAAATTGCGGGGCAAGGACGAGAAAGGCTGGGAAAGCGTTTCACGCTCAGCGGAGAAGGCGCTCGGCAGCCGCACGCCGGACAGCGCCGTGAAGCTCCCCCCATATTACCCCGCCCACCCCGACATCGTGCGGGACTGGGCCGCGTATCTCGACTCTGTGCGCATGACAGACGTCATGGTCGGCGAGGTCATTGCCCGCTTGGAGAAGGAAGGCGTCCTGGAAAACACGCTGGTGATCTTCATGACCGACCACGGCATCAGCCACGCCCGGGGCAAGCAGTTCATGTACGATGAAGGCCTGCATGTGCCACTGGTGATCGCAGGCCCGGGAATCAAGGCCGGCACCGTTCGAGGCGACGTCGTCGAACACATCGACATCGCCGCCCTGTCGCTGGCCGCAGCCGGCATCGCGATTCCGGAATCCATGCAGGCGCGGGACATCCTTGCGAAGAACTACAAACCAAGGACAGCCGTCTTCGCGGCCCGTGATCGCTGCGACGAGACGGTGGATCACATGCGATCCGTCCGGACCACCGATTACAAATACATCCGCAACTTCCTGCCAAACCGACCCTACCTGCAACCCTGCGCCTACAAGGACGCAAAAAGCATCCTTATCGCCCTGCGCGAATGGAACACGGCCGGAAAACTCAACGCCACCCAACAGCTCCTTTTCCGCGAGGTTCGCCCCACGGAAGAGCTCTACGACGTCAACGCCGACCCGCATGAGATCAACAACCTCGCAGGCGATCCGAAGCACGCGAAAAAGCTGAAGGAGTTGCGCGGAATGCTCGATCGGTGGATGAAGGAAACCGACGACAAAGGCCGCCAACCCGAATCTGCAAAAATGTATGACAGCGACATGGCCGTCTACACCGGCACCCTCAAGGCGCGCAAACAGGACCCCGCCCATCTGCGGGAGATCGAGCAAAACATCGCCCTGATGAAGAAGTGGGCAGCGGAAGGCCGATAGCCGTCCCCCACCCATGCCTGACAAGCAATCGATCCGGGAACTGGAGGACCATGTCTCAGAAATGGGCGACGCGCTCGCGCGTGAACTGCTGAGCCGCGACCCCGCCACGCTACCCGAGGCGGTCACGTCCCTGGTTCGCGACTATCACGAAATCGACCGTCTGATCAGCGAGACTCGCGATCAGCTGAAGGCCCTCGTCCCGCTGATCGAAACGAGCCGGGAACGGGATCAATCCCTGCTCGCGGCCGAGGCTCATTGGGGTGTTTGCCGCGACGCCCTGAGCGAACTCGCCCTTCCTTTCGCCCGGGTCGTTTCTCACGCGGCCGGGAACGGAGAGATTCAGCCCGACGAGGTGATTCAACCGCTGTTGGACGAGGCCCAACGCATCGCGACGATGAGAGGGCGGCTCGAGCAGGCGGCCGCCGGCGACGGAATGTGGGAGCGCGGCAAGCTCCAGGCCGAGAAGCTCATGCTCCAAGGCAAACTCAAGCTCGCGGAGCTGGAACACGAGGCAACGCTGAAGGAGGTGGGCGTCGACATCCTCCGGCACACGGAGGAGGAGGTCTATCGCCACCCCTCCACCGGGGCGATCCTGGACCAGATCGCCGCGCTGCGCCCGTCCTTGGAATCCGCCCGTCTCGAATGTTTGAAACGGAAGCAGGAACAAAGCGACTTTCACCACCAAGCCGCCGTCACTCTCGGACTCGACGCAGTCAACTCCACCGCCGATCTGACGGCCCGACATCAAGCCTGGTCACGCTCACTCTCCGACGCGGAAACGCGCCTGCGCCAACTGCCCGCGCGGATCTTGGAGGCGGCGTTGGCGGACGATCCGTTTCGCCGGGACAACTCCCAGATCCAAGCCATCCTCGCGGGCCAAAGGGATCTGCGCACCATCGGCCGAAAACGCCTCGTCGATCTCGATCCCATAAGCCCCGTGCTTGCGCGAAGCCTGCTCGGCAATGTCCTCCGGGAGCACCGCCAACCAATCAATCTGTTGAACGGCATCCCGCAGTGCGGTGCCGCACCGATGCGATTGTCCGCCCACGAGCAAGGCTTGTCCCTGGCAAGGATCGCAGACCGGGACGACACGGTCTTTGGAATCCTGTCCGAAACCATCGCCGAGATCACGCTTGAGGACCACGGCATCGCGCACGAGCCCCAACATGCCAACCTGGTGGCGAAAGGCCTCATGGGTTTTGTGACCGGCGGCGTGCGGGGGGCTGTCATGCAGGGCGTCGGCGCGCTCCAAAGCGAGAGAACGAATCCTTTGCCGGATCTGAAACTGCGGATTCACCTCCGGCACCCCGACACGGGATCACGCGTGGTGACTTTCAATGTCGCCGGCAAGGACGATACCGTCCTGAAGAATTTCTTCCTCTCCGCGTTTCCGGACCCCTTCCGCGTGATCGCGCTCCGAACGCCGCAATCCTAACCCCCGGATGAAAAAGGCTCAGGGCGCGACAGGCGTCGGACGCGCGAATTTCTTCTGCAAGCGCTCGCGTTGTCGGTACTCCGTCGGCGACAAGGTGGTCATGCGTTTGAAGTCCTTGCTGAAATAGAACTGATCGTAATAACCGGTCTCGTCCGCGATCTGGCCGATGGTGTCGTCCGTTTCCAGCAGTCGCTTCTTCGCCTGGTTGATCCGTTCCCGCTTCAGCCAGTCGATCGGACTCGTGCCGGTGGCGGCTTTGAACTGGCGATGAAAACTCGAAACGCTCATCGCGGCCATCTCCGCCAATTCACCCACCGTCAACTGCTCGTGAAACCGCAGCCGCATCGCCTCCAGCGGTTTTCGGAGCGACTGCGGAATATCCGACTTCGTCGTCGGATTCGCGTCGTGCCGCGATGCGAACAGCAGGTTGATCAACATCGCCACCTCGGCGTGAATCCCCGCCTCCATCGCGATCGGCCGCCGATCCAGAATGCGAAAGATCCGCTTGTAAACAGCCGCGGCCTTCCGGTCGTCCACGTTGCTGAACACCGGGGATCCGACCGTCGTCAAGACCCGGTAGATCTGCCCGAGATGAGGCCCATCCACGCGAATCCAATACATTTCCCACGGCGAATTCTCCACCGGCCAGTGGGCGTTCTCATGCTCGGCCGTGATCCACGCCACGTCACCCGCCGTCACCTTGCAGTCCCTCCCCTGCACGTTCACGAATCCCTGCCCCTTGAGACAGAGCAGAATCTTGTGACCGGGATAGTCGGGATGCACCTTTTTGTAGTCCCGACCCGAAATCAGGTGTCCGGCCCGAAGAACGGAATAAAAAAGCAGCTGCCCGGCATCCGTCGGCGTGTGAAACCAGGAACGCAGAATTCTAGTCTTTTCGGGAGCTCGACTCATGGCAGGATCTTACATTCACTGACCAACTTTAACCATTGCGGAAACGGCCGCACAATTTGAAACATCTCAGCATGACACATCGACCGCGAATCGCGGCCATCCTCTTGACTTGGCTCACGCTGCGCGCATTCAGCGGAATCGCCGACGCGGCGGAAACGGACTTCAATCGGGACATCCGGCCCCTGCTTTCCGACAGGTGTTTTCACTGCCACGGACCCGACGCGGGCAACCGTAAGGCCAGGCTGCGCCTGGACCGGCGGACGGACGCCCTTTCAGCGAACGCATTCGTCCCGGGCAAGCCCGACGAAAGCGAACTCCTCAAACGCGTTCTCACCTCCGACGCCGGCGAAATCATGCCGCCACCGGAGACCAACAAGCCGCTGACGGACAAGGAAAAGCGGCTGCTGCGCGCCTGGATCGCGGAAGGGGGCGAATACAAGGAGCACTGGGCCTTTGTGCCCCCCACAAAACCGGAGCTGAAAACGGCCGCGGGAGCCAACGAGATCGACACATTCATCGACCTGACACTGAAGCAGCACGGCCTGAAACGTTCGCCCGAATCCCGACGAGAGACACTGATCCGACGCGCCACGCTCGACCTTACGGGGCTGCCGCCCTCACCGGCGGAAGTCGACGCCTTCCTCAGCGACAAGAGTCCGAACGCGTATGAGAAGGTGCTGGACCGCCTGCTCGCATCCGAACGTTTTGGCGAACGCATGGCCCTTTACTGGATGGACGCCGCCCGCTACGGCGACTCGAGCGTGATGCACGCCGACGGCCCCCGCGACATGTGGCCCTGGCGCGACTACGTCATCAACGCGTTCAACAACAACATGCCCTTCGACCGCTTCACCGTGGAACAGATTGCCGGCGACCTGCTACCGGACGCCACCACCAACCAAAAGGTCGCGTCGGGATTCAACCGCAACCACGCGACCTCGGATGAAGGCGGCGCGATCGCGGAGGAACTACGCGTCGAATATGTGATCGACCGGGTCATGACCACCTCCACCGTCTGGCTCGCGCTGACCATGGAATGCAGCCAATGCCACGATCACAAATACGATCCCATCACGCAGAAGGACTACTATTCCTTCTACGCCTTCTTCAACAACACCACCGATCCCGGCATGCAAACCCGCAAGGGCAACCAGTCTCCCGTCGTCGAGGTTCCCTCGGAGGACCAGGAAAAGGCACTGATTGAAGCCCGAGCCAAGCTGGCGTCCGCCTCCAAGGCCTTCGACGAACACCGCCGCGCCCAGACACCGAAAGCCATCGAATGGCTGGAAAGCTTTCGGGAAGGCGGCATTCCCGAGCCGGCCGGCCTGGTCCTTCACATTCCATTCGAAACGAACTCGGCCGCTCTCGTCTCGGAAATCGTTTCCGGCAAGGAAGCCAAAACCGTCGGCCAGACAAGATCGATCGAACGGGAAAATGGCGACACAGCCTTCGCCTTTGACGGCAAGACCCATCTTGAACTGGATCGGAAACCGGGTGTGGAGTTCGACAAACCTTTCACCTTCGCGGCATGGATCAAAAGCGACGGCAAGGGCTCCTCCGCCATCTTTTCCAAAATGGACACCCGGAAGGACTTTCGTGGATTCGACTTCTGGCAGCAGGGCAGAAACGTGGGCACTCACATCATCAACAAGTGGCCGGACAACGCGCTCAAGGTTGTGTCCAAGGACGCGTTCCCGGTCAACAAATGGACGCATCTCGTCGTGAGCTACGACGGAAGCCGCAAACAGCAGGGCATCAAGATCTACATCGACGGCAAGCTCTCCGACAACAAGGTGGAAAAGGACGCCCTCAAGAGCACCGTCGCGACGGATGCCCCCTTCCGCGTCGCCACGCGCGGAGACTCCGCCACCTTCAAGGGCGAGCTGGACGACCTCCGTCTCTATGAACGCGAACTCAGCACGACCGAACTCGCGCGACTGGGCGCCAACGAACTTGGCAAGGCCCTCGCCAAAACGCCGCCGAAGCGAAACGCGAAGGAGAAGAAGCTGCTTGAAGACTACTACTTCGAGACTCAGGACGCAGACTATCCCGCCCTGCTCGCCACCCGGGATTCCGCCCGCCGCGAAGAATCCGCGCTGAAGGCAAAAATCACCACCTGCATGATCATGCAGGACAACACGGGATCTCCGCGCATGACCTACCTGCTGGAACGCGGTCAATACAACAAACCCGTCACCAACGACGTCATCCTCGCGAACATCCCCGCCGCTCTCGGCAGTCTGCCGGAAGGCACGCCCTCCAACCGCCTGGGGCTGGCCCGCTGGTTGACGAGCCGCGACAACCCGCTGACCGCGCGCGTCGCGATCAACCGCCTCTGGGGGCTTTTCTTCGGCGAAGGCATCGTCAGCAGCCAGGGCGACTTCGGCAATCAGGGCTCCGTCCCAACGCATCCCGAATTGCTGGACTGGCTGGCCGTGGATTTCATGGAGCATGGCTGGGACGTGAAACGCGCCGTCAAGCAGATGCTGATGTCCGCAACCTATCGCCAGACCAGCCGCGCGACGGACCGGTTGCTCCGGGACGATCCGGAAAACAGGCTCTATGCCCGCGGACCCCGCTTTCGCCTGCAAGGTGAATTCATTCGCGACCAGGCCCTCTCCATCGCGGGTCTGCTGAACGGCCCCGTCGGAGGCCCCGGCGTCAAACCCTACCAGCCGCCCAACATCTGGAACGAGGTCTCGCTCAGCGGCAACGTCCGCTACGTCCCGGACAAGGAGGACAAGCTCTATCGACGCAGCATGTACACCTATTGGAAACGCTCCGCGCCCATGCCGAACATGCTGATCTTTGACGCGCCGACCCGCGAGAAATGCGTGGTCAAACGCCCCCGGACAAACACCCCGCTTCAGGCGCTGGTGACGCTCAACGATCCGCAGTTTGTCGAAGCCGCCCGCGCGTTTGCGCAACGAATCCTCCTCTCCGGCTCCGCGACCGTTGACGAGCGCATTCAACTCGCCTTCCGGCTCGCCGTCTCACGGCCGGCCAACAGCCGCGAAATCGACGTGCTGACCACGACGCTTCAGGAACAGGCCGCGCAGTTCCGCGCCGACCCGGAACGCGCGAAACAATTCCTCGGCTTCGGCGAATCCAAACGCGACGAATCCATCGACCCCGCCGAACACGCGGCCTGGACCGTCATCACCCAGCTCATCCTGAATCTGGACGAAACCCTGACCCGCGGATGAACCCCTTCGAAACACCTCCCACCATGAACGATCCATTCCTCTCCGGCACCCGTCGCCGGTTTCTTCGCACCTCCGGACTCGGAATGGGTGCCGCCGCATTGAGCACACTGATCCGGCCCGAACAGGTCTCCGCCGCGCAGCCCCCGGCGGCTTTCCCCGGCTTCACCCCCAGGGCGAAGCGGGTGATCTATCTGTTCTTCTCCGGCGGTCCGTCCCACATCGACACCTACGACTACAAGCCCGACATGCGGAAGCTTCACGGGCAGGAACTGCCGGATTCCATCCGCAACGGGCAGCGCCTCACCGGAATGACCAGCAAACAAAAGGCCTTCCCCTGCGTCGCGCCGATGTTTGATTTCAAACGCTACGGACAACTCGGCACCTGGGTGAATTCCGACCTGCTGCCGCACACCGCCTCCATCGTCGACGACATCACGATCGTCAAATCGATGCACACCGAGGCCATCAATCACGACCCGGCGATCACCTACATCAACACCGGTGTGCAGGCTCAGGGCAAACCCAGCATGGGCGCGTGGCTCAGCTACGGCCTCGGCAACGAGAACACCAACATGCCATCCTATGTCGTCATGATCTCAAAGGGACGCGGGCAATCCCAGGCTCTCTATGACCGGCTTTGGGGCTCGGGATTTCTCCCGTCGCGGCATCAGGGCGTGAAGTTCCGCAGCGCGGGCGAACCCGTTCTCTATCTGAACAACCCGCCCGGCATCGACCGCGACACGCGCCGGCAGATGCTCGACAAGCTCGCGCTGCTGAACGAGGAAAACCACGACCGCTTCAACGACCCGGAGACCCAGTCCCGCATCGCCCAATACGAGATGGCCTTCCGCATGCAGGCGGCCGTGCCGGACATCATGGACATCTCCAACGAGCCGAAACACGTGAAGGATCTCTACGGTCCCGAGGTCGAGAAGCCCGGCTCGTTCGCCCGCAACGTGTTGCTCGCGCGCCGCATGGCCGAGCGCGGCGTGCGTTTCATCCAGCTTTTTCATCGCGGCTGGGATCAGCACAGCAGCCTGCCGTCAAAGCTCCGTCAGCAATGCGAGGACGTCGACCAGCCTTGCGCGGCGCTGATCAAGGATCTCCAGCAGCGCGGCATGTTCGACGACACGCTCGTCGTGTGCGGCGGCGAGTTCGGCCGCACCATCTACTCGCAGGGCACGCTCACAAAGGACAACCACGGCCGCGATCACCATGGACGATGCTTCACCACCTGGCTGGCCGGCGCGGGTGTCCGACGAGGCATGGAGTACGGTCTGACCGACGACTACTCCTACAACATCCTGGAGAACCCGGTGCATATCCGCGATCTGAACGCCACGATTCTCCATCAGCTCGGCATCGACCATCGACACCTCACCTTCAAGTATCAGGGGCTCGATCAACGGCTCACCGGCTTCGAGGAGGAGGCCCGCGTCGTTCAGGATATTCTGAGCTGACCGGCGTCGTTTCTTTCACTGGAACGCGGGCGCATTCCTTTCTAAGGTCCGCGCGAATCGCAAAGGCCATGGGACCGGATTCCGTCAATTTCGAAACGATCAACCTCATTCGCCAGATCACCGCCGACGGGAAACTGGAGATCGAGGAAGTCTGGGATCTCGCCGAATACCTGAACAACAACGCGAAGGCGCGAAAGTCCTGGCCGGGCAAGCGGCTCTGGAAGGTCATTCAACAGGTGTTCGAGGACAACAAGGTCACCGAGGAGGAGATGCACATGCTCGGCAAGGAGATCGCCGACATCGAGGAAATCTGCTCCGAGATCATGGAGGAAGAACAGGCGCCCGAACCCGACGAGGACCGCCCGCCGATTGACGTCACCACGCTTTCCCTTCCGTCGATCGAAAAGACCGTCTACGTCCATCCGCGCAACGACGACAAGCGGCTCTTCGCCTCCAACCTCCGGGATCATTCCTGCACCTGCGAGGACTGGTGTGAAACCCACCACGACCTCCCGTCCGGCAGCATCGGCCGCCTTTGCAAACACCTTGTCGACGCCATGAAGGAGGCGCACGAGGATCCGAAGGCGGACACCGAAGACTGGCTGGAGTCGCTGACGGATCTGATCTTCATCCTCGCGCGACTGCAGCTTCCCGCGAAACCCCTGACCATTTGGGAACACCTGGAGTGGGACGGCCACAACGCCTATGTCGCCTACGGCGAATCTCAATGGGCCACGGTCATCGCCAACGTGGGAGGACGATCTTACGAGCACTACGGGTTCAACCTTGTCGATTCACGTTGGTCTTACGGCACCGAACCGCCCGACGCGCAGATCATCGCGCAACACCTGCTGGAGCATTCCGCCTACAAACCGACAGGCGACACCGTTGATGTCACGCCCCGCTCGGACCCCGAAGCGTTGACCCTTCAGGAGTGAGCCCAGCCCCGGTCGGCCAGCAGTTCCTGCCCCGTGATCGCGCTGCTGGCTTCGCTCGCCAGAAAGAGGGCCACCCGCGCGATCTCCTCCGGCTGCAATAGGTCCGGCACGCATTGCACCTCGCGCAGCATCCGCTTCACCTTCGCGGTCACAAACTCCGCCTTCTGCCGCTCCGTCATCACCCAGCCGGGCGAAATCGTGTTCACACGGACGCCCCTCGGGCCCAGCTCGCGCGCCAATGAACGCGTGAAGGCGATGATTCCGCCCTTGCTGGCGACGTAGGCGGTCATGTCGGCGGGAGCGATATGGAAGGTGATGCTGCTGAAGTTGATGATCGCCGAGCCGCGCTTCAGGTGAGGCTCCACGGCGCGGGCGGTCAAGAAACAGGAGCGCAGATTGCGGGCAAGCAGCCGATCCCAGTCGCCAACGGTGGTCTTGCCCAAGGGGATTCGCGGATCGGAAGCCGCGTTGTTGATCAAGACGTGCAGGGCGCCAAATTCCGACGCGATCGACTCCACCCAACGCCCGACCTGTTTCTCGCGAAGCAGGTCCACCTTGTTGAACCGCGCACCCGCCCCCAACTCCTCCGCCAAGGCCTTCCCGGCTGCGACATCGACGTCGCAGAAACACACGACGGCACCCTGCCCGTGAAACGCCCTCACCAACGCCGCGCCAATGCCGTTCGCGCCACCGGTGATCAGCACCACCTTGCCTTCCAGATCGCTGTATTCGGTCATAAAAAATCCGTCAGCCGCCGGCCACGATCCGCACGATCTCCAGCCGGTCTCCATCGGCGAGCGACACCCCGGCAAACTGGGACGGTGCCACCGCCTCGCCGTTTCGCTCCACCACCACGCTGCGGGGAAGCTGATTCCGGGCGATGAGGAATTGCTCCAGCGAGCACGGAAGGCCAACTTCGACGGCGGTCCCGTTGGCGAGAATCTTGCCCTTCATCGCGACAGCTTCAGTTCCACCGGCGTGCCGCGGTTGACTGTGACCAGCGCGGAATCCGCCGTCACCCGGTGACACTGCAGATTCGCCGGACGCCCGTTCACGGCGATTCTCTTCAGCTCCCGCCCGTAAATCTGCACGCCGTTGATCTCCGCGCGGTAGCCCTTTGCGGTCCGTGTGATGGATGTCAGCTTCAAACCGTTCCCCTGCGCGCCGGACGACGACGCGCCCTTTGGGGTGGGAGCCGGAGCGGGCGGCGGCGTCATGCCGGACGAGGATGCGGACGCGGAGCCGCCGGCAAGACTCACCCTCGCGTTCTGGCCGGTTCTCACCCACTCGAGCACCTTGAAGAGTCCGTATTGTCGATTCGCCTCCAGGAGTTCATCGATCCGCCCCTTCGTGTAAGGATTCTTTTTGATCCGCTCCAACTGCTCGTCGAAACCCGCCCTCTGCGCCACCAGATAGCCGACCAGCTCGCAGATCGCCTCGATGGTGTGGAATTCGATCTCGCGGTCCGACTCCTTGTTTTCATTGATCCAAAGATGGGTGTACTCGTGCGCGCACACGGTCACCAGTTCGTCCTTCGGCAAACCGCTCAGCAGGATGACGTTGTGGGTGAAATTGTTTCCGACCTGGCGTGTCTGCGAAAATCCTCCCCGCCGCATCGATGAATTCTCGTTCCAATAATCGATGTCGAACAGGCGCACGTCCGGCGCGGGGCCCTTGAGCCGCATCACGTTGCGGGTCAGATATAGCACCGATTTGACCGACTGGTTGAAAATGAGCTTGGCCTGCTGCTCATCGACCACCACCTCGTCCTTCTCAAACTTGCAGATATACCGCCCGTCTTTCGTCTTCAGGAAATCGTTCAGAATCGGCAGTCCGCAATGATCACATCGCTCCGGGCGCGCCTTGCACTCCGCGCAAAAGGTCCCGTGTCGATGTTTCCAGATGGTTCCCGAAAGCGGCCCCTTGCCGCAGACAACGCAGTAAACCGGCTCCTGCTGCGCGGCGGAAACGGTCCGGGCGCACGCAAGCGCGACCAACGCAGTCAGCAGCAGCGCTCCGATTCGGTTCGTGAATGCCTTGCTCGCCTTCATGCCCGCCTCATGCCGTCAACGCGGCGTCCCAATCCTTCCATACGGGCTCGAAACCCAGACTTGAAATCCGTTTCGCGACGTCCGCCGGCGAGCGTTCATCCGCGATGTCAAACTGCCCCGTCGCGTTGGTGTTTCGCCCCGCAGCCGGCACCCATTCGCTGGAGTTTTCAGCGAGGTCCACCACACGGCCGCGTACGGTGTGATGCAAATTGTCCCGCCCCGCCCCGGTGTATCCGCCCGGTTCGGTGTGACTCCCGGCGCTCGCCAGGGTGATTCCCAGGGGCAGCAATCCATCGCGCAAACGGGCGGGCTCTCGGGTTGACAGGACGATCCCGACGTCCGGCAGAAAAATCCGAAACGCGCAGATCAGCTGCACCAGATGCCGGTCGCTCAACTCGGTCAGCGGCTGAAACTCACCGGCGCACGGACGCAGGCGGGGCAGCGAGATCGTGACCTGCGACTTCCAGCAATGTTTGAGCAGATACTCTGCGTGCGCAGCCACGCAAATGGCCTCGTAACGCCAGTCCGCCAATCCGAAAAGCGCCCCGATGCCCAAGCGCCGAAAGCCCGCCGCGCTGGCCCGCTCGGGCGTCTCAAGACGCCAGTCAAAATTCCGCTTCGGCCCCAGCGTGTGCATGCGGCCGTAGATCTCACGGTCGTAGGTCTCCTGATACACCACCAGGCCTTCCGAGCCGGCGGCCACCATTTGCTCATAATCGGGGGTCTCCATCGGCCCGACCTCGAGCGATACGCCCGGGACCTCCCGATGCACGGCGGCGATGCATTCGGCCAGGTACCCGTTGGAAACAAATTTCGGATGTTCGCCGGCGACAAGAAGCACATTGCGAAAACCCTGTTCCTTCAAGGCCCGCGTCTCAGCCACCACCTCGTCCACGGACAGCGTCACGCGGAGGATCGGGTTGTCCCGGGAGAATCCGCAGTAGGCGCAGTTGTTGATGCATTCGTTGGAGAGATACAGCGGCGCGAACAGGCGGATCACCTTTCCGAAACGTTGCCGGGTCAACTGGCTCGAACGCCGGCACAGCTCTTCCAAGACCTTTTCCCCGGCCGGCGAAATCAGCCGCTCGAAGTCGGCCATGGTCTGACGCGGCCGCGACAGGCTGGACCGAACGTCGGCCAGCTCCGTCGATTCACTGCGGAGGACCCGCTCACGCACCGACAGAGAGTTGAATGTCTCGGTAAAGCTCACGCGGGGAAACTAGCGGCTCCCGTCGGACGGGCAAGCACGCTCGCCGGAATGAATCGGTCTCAGCCGAACGCGGCGGCGACACATTCCTTCATTTTTCGCAGACCGGTTTTCGCGTTCTCCAAGGCCGGCCTGGCCCAGTAGGTCTCGTTGAAAAGCTCCAACGAAAGCACGGGATGGGCTCCCACGTCCGCGAACCCGCGCAGGATGTCGCTGATCGGCGCAATGCCGTCGCCGGGATAAACCCGATCCTTGTCCTTGATCGTCTCGATGGGCGGATCGGCCGGATAATCGTTGAAGTGAAACACCTGCATCGCCTGCGGACCCAGAAGACGAAGTCCCGCGAAATCGCAGCCACCCTTGTAGGCGTGATATATGTCACCGAGGAAGCACGCTTTCGGATGCCCGGCCTTGATCGCGATATAGATGGCCTTTTCCACCGTGCCGATCGAGGGGTTGCCACCCCACATTTCGACCTGCGGCACGATGCCGCTGGCATCCCCCAACTCCAGCACCTTGCGGTAGCGTTCCGCCGCCGCGTCCATCGCCACAGGATCCCCGCGATAGGCACCCGCCGGGGGAGCCGCGATGCGACGCCCGCCGATCTGCGCCAGCCAGTCCATGTCCCGCTTCATCTCCTCAAGTCCCGCCTTTCGCTTGGCCTCGTCATCGACAATCCAGCTGGCGAACCCGATCGCGCTTTCGACCGTCATGCCGTGGTCCGCGATCCGCTTGCCCAGATCCTTCAGCGAACCGCCTTTTTCCACGTACTCGGCCAGCTTGCGTATCCACGGTTCGACCGCGTCGTAGCCCGCCTTCGCCGCAACCTCGATCTCATCGACAATGCCGAGCTGGGGCTTTGCGTCCTTGAGGCCGCGAATCGTCGACATGTTCAGGCAGTAACGAAATTTCCCCGGCTTCGCAGCCGCCCCAAAAGTGCCTGCCGGCGAGGCGATGGCCGCCGCGCCAAGGAGCAGGCTTCCGGATTTGAAGACATCGCGACGATTCAAAGATTCGGATTTCATAGACATGGTAATTGCGTGGCCGGGATCATTGGGTCGGCCCGAATCGAAAGCAATTCCGCTGTTGGTGTTCGGCCGCGACACAAAAAAACCCCGCCGTGCATCGGCGGGGCTCCTGGGCCGCCACGCGGACGGCTGGTTTGAATGGATTCAGGCCGACGCGGGAACTTCCGAAATCTCCGCGTTGAGCTGCAGAAAATCGAGCACCTTGCCGACCATGATCTGCTCGTGGATCTCATTGAACCCGTTGCGTTCCTGCAACTGCTTGGCGAGCTTTTCAGGCGGCATTTGATACTGCTGGGCCATCATCGCGACGCGCGAAACGATCTCCTTCTGATCGACCTTCACGCCTTCCTTTTCGGCGATCTTGCCCATGATGTACATGGCCTTCACCTTTTCCTTCGCGTTGGCGTTGGCGGCGGTGAAGATCTCGTCCTTCTGCTTCTCGATCACCTCTTTGCTCAACCCGCGCCGTTGATTCTCGGCGACCAGGTCGTAAACCACGCTGCGGGTCTCGGCGGCCACGACCGATTCCGGCAGATCGATCTGAACCCGATCCATCAACGCCTTCACCAGCTGATCCCGGACCGAACGGTTCTGCTTGAATTTCAGGTCATTCTCCAGATCGGTGCGAATCCCCTCCTTCAGCTTCTCCAGGCTTTCCGCACCGAAGGACTCAGCGAACTCGTCGTCAACCGTCGGCAGCACGCGCTCCTTCACCTGCACAAGCTCGACCTCGTAGCTGCCCTTCAACCCGACAAGTGCGGGCGTCACAAAGTCTTCCGGAAAAGTCACCTCGACGGTGCGCTTGTCCCCGGCCTTGGCGTCGATCAACTGATCGGCGAAGCCCGGGATGAATTGGTCGGACTCGGCACGAACCCAGAAATTCTTCTGCTCCGTGATGCCTCGCGCGGTGGGTGCCAGCTCGGTGATGGGTTTCCCGTCGACGGTGCCCTGATAATTCACGACCGCGATGTCACCCCGCTGAAGCGGACGATCGACGTCGGTGTAATCAACGCGCTGTTCGAGCAGCGTGTTGAGCGCCTTGTCGACGTCCTCGTCACCGATCACGCGGCTTTCCCGCTCCACCTTGAGACCCTTGTAGTCCGGCAGCTCGAATTCGGGCTGAACCTCCACCGTGGCGGCGAATTGGTACGCCAGTTCCTTCGAAAACTGAATCTCCTCGATGTCCGGATAAACAGCGGCCCGCAACTTCTCCTGCGTCATCGCCTTTTCATAGGCGTCCTGCGTGAGCTTCTTCTTCACCTCGTCCCGGATGCGATCGCCGTAATTCTTCTCCACGACCGCCCGAGGCGCTTTGCCCGGACGAAAACCGGGCAGATTGGCCATCTTGCAGAACTGGCGGGTGACATCCTCGAACGAGGACAGGACGTCTTCAGCACCCACTTCGATGCGCAGCAGCTTCTTGCACGGCGCAAGGTTTTCAACAGATACGTTCAGGTTCATTTCTTGTTACGGGAGGGTCCCGACGGGAGGCCGGGACCAAAAGGGACGGGAGCCTAGGGACGGGCAATAAGAGCGTCAAGCCGAAGTCTGTCGATGTTCAGCCGACAAACCAAGGCTTTTGACGGCCGAGCCGCGCCATAGATTTCCCTTTGCAAACACCGAATTCGGTGCAAATTCCAAGGCTCTCGCAGTCATCACAACACATCCCGGGGAAAACCTTCGGGGCCAAAACCAAAACACTCCGAATCATGAAGAAACTACTCACACTCGCGCTCACACTCGCCTGCACGTTCGCCCTGACCGGATCCGCCACGGCGGCCGAAAAGAAGACAAAGAAGCCGGCTGCAACCGAATCTTCCAAGAATGCAGCCAAAAAGCCGTCGGCCGAACGGACCGTCAAAGGCGAACTGGTCTGCGCCCACTGCTCGCTGGGAATCGGCTCCAGCTGCCAAAACGCCATCAAGGTCACCCGCAAGGGCAAGGATGGAAAAGAAATCCAGCAGGTCTTCCTGCTCACCGGCGACGCCGCCGACGCATTGGGCAAAGGCGACGGACAGACCGTGATCGCCAAGGGCATGGTGAAACGCGAAGGAAGCGGCAAGGAAGCCAAACTCTACCTCGCGGCCACCTCGTTGACCGAATCCAAGGCCAAGTAGGGCCCGGTGATCCACCGACCGCTTTCCGCTTCACACAGCCGCCCCCGAAAAAGGGCGGCTTTTTCGTGCCCGGACTAAGCGCCCGCCGGATTCACTGGATTCAGACTGCCCCGGCGATACCCCCGCTCGTCGAGCACGGCATCCGTAAAGCCGAGCTCCCGCATCCGCACGTCGATGCGGTACCACAGCGACTCTTCGGCCACCCGTCGCATTTCGTCAGATCCCAGCTCCACCCGCGCGATACGGCCATCCTCCCCGGTCTCGTGATGCCTGACCCGCACCTCGCGAAGCCCCAAATCGTGCAGCCAAGCCTCCGCAGCCTCCACCCGCGCGAGTTTTTCCATGGTGACGGCCTGCCCATGGGGGATTCGCGAGCTGAGACACGGAGCCTGCGGTTTTTCAGCGGTCGGCAGGCCGAGTTCGCGCGAAAGCGCCCGGATCGCGTCCTTCGTCAGCCCCGCCTCCTTGAGTGGAGCCCGCACGGAAAATTCCGCCGCCGCCTGCGATCCCGGCCTGAAATCGCCCAAATCACTAAGATTTTCGCCATAGGCGATGGTTTTGAAGCCCTCCGCCGTTGCGATCCGCGCCAGATCGGTGAACAGCGCGTGCTTGCAGAAATAACAGCGATTGGGCGGATTGTTCAGGTAGTCCGCATTGTCGAACTCCGTCGTGCGCACCACCCGCACCGGAAATCCGAAGCGCTCCCCGATCGCCAACGCCTCCTCCAACTCCCGGCGCGGAAGACTTGGGGAATCCGCGATCACCGCCAAGGCCCGGTCCCCCAGCTCCCGATGCGCCAAAAACGCCAGCAACACCGAGTCCACCCCGCCCGAATACGCGACCAGGCAGGACTCCAGCGAGCGAAGCAGCGAGCAAAGGGATGTGGATAGGTGGTTTTCAGACATACGATAACTCTATCTTCCCGCCCCTTGATCCCGCCGCGCTTTCAAATCCTGAAGCCGCATCACGTCCAGACGATCCTGTTCACGGTAGGTATTTTTGCTCGCGATCAGAGGATCCATCAGTAAGTCCTCATTCTAAGGTTTGGATGAAATCTTCTCCATTTTTCCCATTCTTCCCACGTCTTGGCCCGAAACACAAAACCGCGAGCCCGTTGAATGGGATTCAAGCGCTCCGCCTGCCGTTGAAGCGTCAATGCCCTACGATAGGCCTCTTCAGCGCTTTGCGCTTCCCTCAATCTTCCAACGATTTTCATCAAATGCAGTCCGCCGACCCTAAATCCACGCCCGCCTCCCCAGCAAGACCACTGAAAGCCGTCTACAGGGAATCACCGATGCCGGAGTATTCAAATAAAGGATCGAATTTTTACCAAAAACCGCTACAAACGCTCCCCTATCCACTCTGTGGCTCCTGCCCACCGCAAGATCGATATCAATCGAAGAATCGGCAACATGATCAAGATTACAGGTATTCCGTCGACGTTTTTACCGCAGTTGGTACGCATTCGCCTCCGTCAAGCTGCGGCGCTGTGTCTGCTGCTGGGCCTGCTGCCCTCCTCCAGTCACGCGCAGCCGGCCGGATCCATCAACCTGCTCACCGGCACCGACCTGTCGAAATTCCAACGTCCGAACGGCGCGCCCGTACCGTGGCAGCCGATCGGCACCAACGCGCTCGAGGTCATTCCCGGCACCGGCAACATCGTATCGACCCAGCTTTTCAACGCCTTCCGGCTTCACGCCGAGTTCATGACGCCGA
>JADHOF010000031.1 GCA_016779125.1 Verrucomicrobiia bacterium
GATCAGGTGCTCGTCAACGGTGAGAAGGTCGAGCAGGGCGTCGATATAAGGCCCGGGTTGCGTCCGGGCGAGCATGCTGCCGGCGACGAGACGGGTCCCGGCGTGCGGGCTTTTCAACCAGCCCGGGCCGACGGGGGCGGAGCGGTCGGGGTAATTCGCGCTGATCTTCGCTTCATCGAAGCGGTGGCGGTCGCCGTACCAGTCCCGCACGTGTTTCAGGGTCCAGTCGATGGATTTGTCGAGGTGGCAGAGATTGCATGCGTTGGGCTGGTTTGCCTCGACGAGCGCCTGGTCGACGGGACTTTGAATTCGGTGGGTGCGCACGATTTCCTCGAGGCCTTCGTTGATCTTCGGCATGTGGCAATTCATGCATCGAGCCCCTTCCGTGTCGGCGACGTGATGGCTGTGGGCGGCTTGGGCGGCCGGGGTTGAAAATTGTTTGTGGCAACGCACGCAGGATTGATCGTCCTGAGCAGGGGTGCGGGTCCATTTCGGGCCGGTCGGCACGTGGGGATCGTGGCAGCTGACGCAGGTCAGGAACTCCATGTTCCGATTCTTCGCGTCGGCAGGGCTGTAGCAATGTCCGGCGCTTGAGTCGGCGAACTCGGTGGAGTTCCACGTGTGTGTTCCGTTGGCGTAGGTGGGGCGTGTGCCCGAGTGGCATCGGGCGCAGATGAAATTGACGTTTTCCGGAGTGCGTCCCGTGAGTTCGGCCACGTTTTTTGCCTGACTGTGAAACGCGGGGTCCACCGGGAAGAACTCGGGACGGCGTTCCGTCTTTTCAGCTGTGCTGGAGCGGGCGTGCTCGGCGGAGCCCAGATGGCAGCTCTCGCATTCGATGCCGAGCGCAACCCGTTCGGCCGGCCGTGGATGGAGTTTCTCGTCAAACAGCAGGCGCTCCATGTCCTCGTAGGAATAGGACGCGAGAGGGCGGGCGGGATCGTAGCGGTCGGGGTGGGATGTTTGAAGCACGCCGCCGAGATGCAGGTCGATCGGGCGCGGGGTGAAGCGGGTGAACAGATCCGTGCCGGCGCCTTTGTGGATCCAGTCCGCGAAGGTCCAGGTGGTGTGACAATCTGAGCAGGAGCGGTCGTAGCGAACGACCTTCCACGAGTCGAACGGATCAATCTCATTGTCATCGCGGTTTTCTGAGCGGAGGACATGGACCACCGGCACCCATTCGCTCTCGGGCATCCAGTAGCCGAAAGGAAGCACGTGATCCAGCGTGCGACGGACATCGCTTTCGTTCGGCTCGATCCCGGCGATCTCCTCGGCGACACCGGCATAGTACTGAAAGAAACGAGATCCGATGGTGCGGTTGATCCGGTATTTCCAACGGATGCCGTCGCGTTCCAGCGACATCTTGTAGTGTCCGTCCTCCATGAAAAAGCGTCCCATGCCGCCCTTGTAATCGAGCGTTGCTTTGCCGGAGAAATCACCCTGAACGGTCTTTGCCGTCGCCAGCGCGTTCATCTTGTGGTGGGGGTGATCAGACCAGTTCTTGAAATTGTCCGGATGGCATTTTTGGCAGCTCTCCGCTCCGGCGTAGGCGTCGCGATGAATGTTGCTCAGGGGGCCGGTGTCGACGCGAGTCGCGACGATGTCGGCCGGAGGTTTGTCCCACCAATACTTGATGAGGCGGGCGGGATCATATTCGTTTGGAAACTTTTCAGCGCGGATGAAACGCGGCTCCTTCGGTGGCGCGGTGGGCGGGAGAGGTGACGGGTCCGTGACGGGCGCGGTCACCGGCATCGGTGCCGGCTTGGGGCCGGGTCGGGCGGGGGGATTGCGATTCAGGATGAAGAAGAGCCCGACTGAGAACGCGAGGCACGCAATCCACGTCAGCGTCGATCCGCCGTTGGAATTGGGGCTCCCCGGCGTTTCGGGCATGGGTGTTTCCGGGTCCGAAGGCATTTGCGGCATTATTGAGATTCGTTCCATCACGGCCAACGAATTCTTCTTTGTTCTCGAACGGGGGAAGCCTTTCAAAAGGAGCGGGTTCCTGACAGGTTCCGGGCGAAATGGCACGGGAGTCGATCGATACGGAAATTGCCGGGGACCCGGTAGGGCACCCTTCGTTTCGGGATGCGCTGCGCTTTTGGTGGAAGCTGGGTTGGATCAGTTTTGGAGGTCCATCAGGGCAGATCGCGATCATGCATTCGGAGTTGGTTGAGCGGCGGCGGTGGATTTCAAACGAGCGGTTTCTTCACGCGTTGAACTTCTGCATGTTGTTGCCGGGACCGGAGGCACAGCAGTTGGCCACCTATTGCGGCTGGTTGCTGCACGGGAATCGAGGCGGTATTGCGGCCGGGGTGTTGTTTGTGCTGCCGGCGGCGTTTTTGCTCTGGGTGTTGAGCTATGTCTACATGGCCTACGGTGAGGTCAAGATCGTGGCGGCGGCCTTCGATGGATTGAAACCGGCGGTGTTGGCGATCGTCTTGGCCGCTTTGTGGAAAATCGGTTGCAAGGCGCTGAAGAACAGGGCGCGGTGGGCGTTGGCTTTTTCGGCTTTTGTCGGGATTTATTTCCTGGGAGTGCCGTTTCCGTTGATCGTGTTGGGAGCCGCGTGTGCGGGGTTTGCTGGCGGGGTGTGGCGGCCGGACTGGTTTGTCACCGAGGGAGTCGGTGCCGAGGGAATGGATCGGGGCACCCCGGGAGGCTGGGGGCGTACTGGCAGAATTTTGATCCTTGGGGGAATGCTCTGGTCGTTGCCGGTGCTGCTCCTAGGCGGGTGCCTGGGCTTCGACCACGTGTTGTTTCGTGAAGGCGTTTTCTTCAGCAAGACCGCCGTGGTGACCTTCGGCGGAGCCTATGCCGTGCTGCCCTATGTGGGGCAGCAGGCGGTGGAACATCACGGCTGGCTTCAGGCGGGGCAGATGATGGACGGATTGGGACTCGCGGAAACGACGCCCGGCCCCTTGGTGATGGTGTTGCAATTCGTGGGCTTTGTCGGGGCCTGGCAGCATCCCGGATCTTTCCCGCCCTTGTTGGCCGGAACTCTGGGGGCCTTGATCACTTCGTGGGTCACCTTTGTGCCGTGCTTCATCTGGATTCTCGCCGGTGCGCCCTTCGTTGAGAGATTGCGGGGCAATCGCCGGCTGAGCGCCGCGATGAACGCGGTGACGGCGGCGGTCGTCGGCGTGATTCTCAATCTCGCCGTCTGGTTCGGGCTGCACGCCCTGTTGCCCGCTTCCGGCGGGGTGAATTGGGCGGGACTGTGCCTGGTGATCGTGGTGCTGACCGGGTTGATCCGCTGGAAGTGGGAGGTCGTCCCCGTCGTGTTCGGAGCAGCGGCGTTCGGCGTGGGCCGATCGTTTTTCTAAACGAGTTTTTTGTCGGACAACTCGCAGCTGGAATTCTGCGATGCCGAGGGCACACTGCCGGCTTCAATCACCATGAGCGCTGAAAATAGAATTGTTGAACTGGGTATCGAACTTCCGCCCGCGCCTCCAAAGGGCGGTGTCTACAAGCCGGTCGTTTTCACGGGGCAGCTGGCCTACGTCTCCGGGCACGGACCGTACTTGAACGACGGCTCCTACATCACGGGGAAGCTGGGAGCAGATCTGGATCTTTCGGCGGGGCAGGCGGCGGCCAGGCAGACGGGGCTCGCACTGCTGGCGACGATCCGAAATGAACTGGGCAGTCTGGATCGCGTGAAGCGGGTGATCAAACTTCTGGGAATGGTCAACGCGACCCCGGAGTTTGGGGAGCATCCCCAGGTGATCAACGGGTGCAGCGAACTCTTTCGCGATGTGTTCGGTGAGGACGGCGTCGGCGCGCGGAGCGCGGTTGGAATGGGTTCGCTGCCGGGCAAGATTGCCGTTGAGATCGAGGCCATCATCGAAGTTCACCCCTGAGCCATGTTGATCTTTGACGCACATCTGGATCTGAGCCTGAACGGAATGGACTACGGCCGCGATCTGCGCCGGTCCGTCCCGGATATCCGCGCCCTGGAAAAGGGGCGCAAGGACCTCGGAGGACGAGGGGCGGGGACCGTGGCCTTTCCGGAAATGCGGAGGGGGCAGATCGGTCTTTCCGTTGCGACGGTGTTGGCCCCGTGCCGGCAACCGGAGAATCCCTTGTTCGGCTGGCATTCGCCCGAGCAGGGTTGGGCGCAGATTCAGGGCCAGCTCGCCTGGTATCGCGAAATGGAGCAGGCCGGGGAATTGGTGCAGATCCGGAATCGATCAAGCCTGCGGGAACAGTTCGGGATCTGGAAAACCCCGACTGACTCGCGGCGTCCGCTGGCATATGTGCTGAGCCTGGAAGGGGCGGATCCGTTGGTGGATCTTTCGTATCTGGAGAAACTCGTGGAACAGGGTTTGCGCGCGATCGGTCCGGTTCATTATGGGCGCGGCCGCTACGGTTTTGGCACGGACGCGTCAGGCGGGTTTCCACCTCAGGGGAAAGATTTGCTGAAGGAGATGGATCGGCTGGGATTGGTCCTGGACGTCACGCATTTGTGTGACGTGGGAGTTGATGAGGCGCTTGATATTTTTGAGGGACCCGTGTGGGCAAGCCATTCCAACTGCCGTGCTTTGGTGAACCACAATCGGCAGTTCTCGGAGGAACATCTGCGCCGGCTTATCGAACGTGGGGCGGTGATCGGCGGCGTGATGGATGCGTGGATGATGGTGCCCGGCTGGATCCGTGGAACCACCACCCGCGAGTCTTCGGGGGTGATGTTGTCCCACCTGATCGATCACATTGACCACATTTGCCAGTTGGCCGGCAACGCGGATCACTCCGGAATTGGAAGCGATCTGGACGGCGGTTTTGGTACGGAGCAGAGCCCGGGCGACGTGGACACGATCGCGGACCTGCAAAAACTGCCGGACCTGTTTCGCGACCGCGGCTATTCTCCCGCGGATATAGAAAAGATCCTGCACGGAAATTTCGTGCGCTTCCTTGAAACCGCCTTGCCGGAAAACTGAATGCCATGAAAGCGTGGTTCGTGTTGATCGCTGCCGCCGGAACTCTTTTGGCCGGGGACAAGATTGGAAGAGCGCCGGAGCTGCCGGAATCGTTGCCGTGGGATTTGAGGCTGTTGTCCGATCCGCCGGAATTCCGTTGGATCGAGGAGAAGAAGGCGATTCGCTCACTGATTTATCTCGGGGAGAATCACCTCGGCGAGCCGAGCGAGGTGTTCGCCTTTTACGCGACGCCGGCGACGATCGGAGGGAATGATGCCGGTGAGCGTGATTACCCGGCCGTGGTGCTGATTCATGGGGGCGGCGGAACGGCGTTTGCGGAATGGGTCTGGTTGTGGGCTTCACGCGGATACGCGGCGATCGCGATGGATCTCGGGGGCATGCGGCCGGCCGATCCGGTGATCGACACCGAGATCGGCGAGTTTCTCGAAGATCGGGGTTTTGATCGAAATCAGCGGCGACGCCTCTCCGGAGGCGGGCCGGAGCAGGGACATCCCCAGAAGTTTGACAGCATCGGTGGCGAGACAGATGACGACTGGCCGTTTCATGCCGTCGGCGCGGTGATTCGGGCGCATTCGCTCGTGCGCAGTTTTCGCGAAGTGGATCCAAACCGGACCGCCGTCACGGGAATCAGCTGGGGTGGCTACACGACCTGCCTGGTCGCTTCCATCGATGACCGCTTCAAGGCGGCGGTGCCGGTCTATGGATGCGGCTTCTTGTATGAGGGCGAATCCGTCCAAAAGCCGGCCATCGACAATCTGGAACTTCGGGACGAATGGATTCGACTCTACGATCCTTCGAGTTATCTCGGAGCCTGTCGGGTGCCGATTTTTTGGGTGAATGGTTGCAATGACAAACACTACCCGCTCGACAGCTATATGCGATCGGCGGATCAGGTGAAGGGATTGAAAAACTTTCGGCTCGAGGTCGGCATGCGCCACGGGCATCGGCCCGGGTGGGAACCTCAGGAGATCGGCTTGTTCATCGACAGCCAATGTCGCAACGGGACGCCGTTGGCCGTGATCAGCGAGGCGGAACTGGCGAAGGGCCGAACGGGGGCTGCCGTTGAATCGATCACGGATCTGAAAGAGGCGAAACTGCATTTCACGACCGACGACGGCCCGTTGGTAAAACGCGAATGGGCCAGTCTGCCGGCGATCTTGGAAGGCGGGAAAATCATCGGTCCCGCGTTGCCCGAAGGGACGAGGATATGGCTGCTGTCCGTGACGGATGCGCGCGGGGCGTTGACCACGAGCGGCGCGGTCTTCGTTGAATGACTTTCGCTACCTGGGATATTCGCGCAGGTGATACGGCGTCGCCTTGGGACCGAATATGTCCCTGAAGTAACGGTCGAATTCGCTGGAGAAGAGGAACGAAACCGGATCGTTTCGTCGCGGCGTGTTCGTGGCCTGCTCGCTTGGTTTCAGGGTGAGGACGTCGCGGCCGTTTCGGCGGACCTGCACCTGGATCTGCCCGGCGACAAAAGGAAACGGGGTTGATTGCAAACCGGCGTCCACGGACGCGAGGCGTCGTCCATTCAGGAAGACCTCGGCCGGTTTGTGCAGGATCGTCACGATTTCTCCTCGGCTTTCGTCGGCGAGACTGCCGAAGTCGCGCTCGTTTTCGACCCGATACGAAACGTCGGTGTCGAGCGGTTGATCGAGAGGATGCTTCTTGTAGGCCACGATCGCGATCTCCCTGTCGTTTCGGTCCGGCTGATTCAACCATTCGTTTCGATAGTGGTTCAGCAGGACGCCGAGGGCGAAATTGTAGTTCACCTCGGGGATCAGCTGCGTGGCTTCAGTGGTGTCGTTCCAGGTGATGAAGCTGATGAGTTGCGCGTCGGTGTCCACGGCGCTTCGGAGCAGGCGTCGGTAAAGCGTGGTTTGACTTGTCTTGTGATACGGGCGCCAGAGTTGTTGGACCGGATCACGTCCCACCACGCCTCCGCCGTTCGGGTTGCCGTCGGCATCGCGGTAGGTGTGCCCGAAGAAACCCGGGTAGACGCTGGGGCTGAAGAGGCGCTTGTGTTTTTGCGCCAATGCCGAAAGACGCGGAACGGCGGCGGACATGTCGCCATCGACCCAGCGCCAGGCGGCGGGAAAGTATTCGTAGATGAGCTTCGCATACCAATCCGCATCGATGCCTCGCATGTGATAGATGAAGGCGATCTCCTCTCCGACCGCGCGAGCCAGTTTCTCGTAGGTGACGGCGGTGGCCGCGATGCCGGCGCGGCTGTGGATGTGCGCGGGGGTTTTGCCGGGTGGAGGATCAGCCAAGCCGTCCGGCACCCAGGTGTAGAAGACAAGTCGCCCGTCCGGGGATCTCAGCCAGATCGGTGACGTGGCTGTGTCGTGCAGCAGCCATCGAATGTGTTCGGCCCATTGCTCGCGGCAGTCCGACTCCGACGCGGGCTTCGTCGGGGCGGAGAGGCAGAGTGTGACCCGGAAGTCCGGGTGGTGCCGCTCGGCCTGTCGGATGAAGGTTTTAACGATGAGGCTGTATTTCCGCATGAACCCGTCGTGCATGTGGATCGGGTAGAAGAACTGAAAGCCGTCTAGCCCCATGCGCCTGGCCGTCTTGATCTCATGAAGGACCGCGTCTTCCAGGTCGATCAGCGGTGAATTGCGGACCATTCCGAACATAAAGGCGACGGATTTGGTTCCCACCACGTCCGAGGCGGATCCGGGCGGGATCGGTTCGAGATTGAGCGCGTGCTTTTCGATGCCGGGATAGCCGATCCAGGCGGTCATGTGGTGGGCCAGGATCAGTTTGCGCTCCAGCAGGGGCAGGGAAAGGACGGGGCGGTTTTGAAGTGTTTTCGATGTGGGGTCCGCCGCGCTGCCCGGCGTGGGGGAAAACGTCGAGAGGACGAGAGCAAGGGCGAGCGCGTGAGCGGTTATGGACTTCGACATAGGACGCGAAAGCTTCGCCCGCCATTGCCGGCCGCGCAATTTTTTGCCGCGCCTTCCGGCTATTCGTGTCGCAAGGCCTCGATCGGATCGAGATCGGCGGCCTTCGACGCCGGGTAGATGCCGAAGACGACGCCGACGGCACCGGAGATTCCGAACGCGATGATGACAGAGATCGGGGTGACAATGGTCTTCATGTCCGCCAGGGCGGAAACGATGATGGGAATGACGACCCCGGCGAACACACCGATCAGGCCGCCTCCCACGGAAAGCACCACCGTCTCAACGAGAAACTGTGTGATGATGTCCTGCTTCTTCGCGCCCAAAGCCCGGCGGATACCGATCTCACGGGTGCGTTCCGTGACGGTGGCCAACATGATGTTCATGATTCCGATGCCGCCGACGACGAGCGAGATCGCGGCGATGGAACCCAGGACAATATTGAAGATGCGTTTTGTCTGTTCGGCCTGTTGGAGGAGTTCGAGGGGGACGATGACCTCGTAGTCCGGCTTGGTGTGATTCTTCGCGAGCAGGGTCTTGATTTGCGGGACGGCGATTTCAACCGCTTCCGGGGATTCGAACTGCACGGTGATCTGGTGGAGTTCCACCTTTTCCGCCTGATAGCTTCCCGCAGAACGGCTGACAATGGTTTCACCGAAGCGCGCCTTCGCGGTGGCGAGCGGGACGTAGACGTTCGCGTCGATCGTCTTGCCTTCGGAATCGCCGGATTGCGGGCGCTGCTTTTCCAATCCCGTTTCCTGAACCAGGCCGACAACACGGAAGGATTCGCCGTCCATGACAACGGTCTCCTCCAAGGGATCCTGATACGGGAAAAGGTTCTCAGCGAGGCTCGTGGTGAGGACGCAGACGTTGTTGCGGTTGCGTTCGTCCATGTAGGTCAGGAACCGTCCTGCGCTTGTGCGGAGGCTGGAAACGACCGGGTAGAGCGGGTGGGTGCCGATGACCTGCACGGGAAACACCATCGTGTTGAAGCGGACCTCCTGACGGATGATCCGCATCGGCACGACCCATTGGACGCCGGGAATCGTCTCGCGGATGCTGTTGGCGTCCAGGTAAAGCAGGCCGTAGTCGTTGACGTAGTCCTGGGTCGCGGCTCCGGCCGATTTCTCGGCGGGCGGACTGACGCTGCGGAGAATGATGTTGCTGCTGCCGAGCTTCTTGATGGCTTCCTGCGCCTCGTAGGAAGCGCCTTCGCCGATGGCGAGCATGGCGATCACCGAGCAGACGCCGAAGATGATCCCGAGCATGGTGAGCCCGGAGCGCATCTTGTGCAGGAGCAGGCTCTTGATGCCCAGCTGGACGATTCGGATGAGGGTGCGAAGCCGCATCAGGCGGTCGTCTGGATGTCGCTTTCCTGGCCCGCGCGAACCGGGGCGCGCTTGCGCACGTCGCTCTCGATCTTGCCGTCGCGCATGCGCACGACGCGCTGCGCCCGTTCGGCGACCTCGTCGCCGTGCGTGACGAGCACGAGTGTCTTGCCTTCGGCGTTCAGGCGGTCGAAGAGATCCAGAATCTCGATGCCGGTTTTTGAATCAAGGTTGCCCGTGGGTTCGTCGGCCAGGATGAGCAGGGGATCATTCACCAGGGAACGGGCGATCGCGACCCGTTGCTGTTGACCGCCCGAAAGTTGTTTCGGCCGATGGTCCAGCCGGTCTTCGAGCCCGACCAGTTTGGCCAGCTTTCCGCAGTGCTCGTTTCGTTCCGATAGATCCTGACCCTGATAAAACAGTGGCACGAAGATGTTTTCGATGACGGTAAGCTGCTGGATGAGATTGTAGGACTGGAAGACAAAGCCGAGTTGACGGCCGCGAAAGGCGGAGAGGGCGTCGTCGTCCATGGTCGAGACGTCTTCGCCACCCAGATAATATTTTCCAGAAGTCGGACGATCCAGGCAGCCGAGGATGTTGAGCATGGTGGATTTGCCGGAGCCGGAAGCCCCCATGATGGCCACGTAGGAACCCTTTTCGATGGTCAGGTCCACACCATTGAGGGCGTGGACATCGACATCGCCCATTCGGTAGGTCTTGACCAGATTTTCGATCCGGATGATATCGGTGGTGGCCATTAGTTTGATTTTTTCTCGCGGCTGGGTTTCGGCTTTTTTTCCGGCTTGCCGGAGGATGTCTTGTCCGTGCTCGATTTGTCGGATGTCTTGTCTTCGGAACGCTTCTTCTTGTCGTTCTTTTCCGTTCGTTGAACGGGTTCGCCGTCTCCCTTGCCCACGAGCTGTGCGGCGCGGAGCGCCGCAGGGCTTGGCGGTTTCGGCGCGTTTGGATCGCTCAGGTCCTTGCCGTCAACAAATCCGCCCTCCATCGCGATCTGATCGCCCAGGGAGAGCGGGGAAAGCAGCACGCGATCTCCGACCGTCAGCCCCGTCCGAATCTCGATCATGCTGTCGTTGAACAGGCCGACCTGGACTTCGACCACCTTGTCATCGACACCCTTTCGGACGAAGCAAACCTGCTTGCCGTCTTTTGTGGTGACGGCCTGGATCGGGACGGTCAGGACGTCCGTCAGGTTGGTGACCACGATTTCGGCGCGGCCGGAAACCCCCGGCTTCAGGTCGGACAGCTTTTCGTTGATCCAGATTTCCGTTTCGTAAACTTTCAGATTGGGATTGTAGTAGCGGCTCTTGGTGTCCGGCAGGGGCGCGACACGGCGGACGAATCCCGTGAACCGGTGCTCCGGCATGGAGTCGATCGTGACGTAGCAGGCGAGGCCCGGCTTGACCTGACGCACGTGGGATTCGTGCACCTTGATTTCCAACATCATCTGCTCGACATCAGGCAGGGTCAGGATGCGGTATTTCGAGGAGATTTCGGAACCCACCTCAATGCCGGGATATCGGTAGCTGGTCGGCTGCTGATAAACGACCAGGCCTGGTTTCGGGGCGTAGATGGTGGAGAGTTCGAGCTGGGTCTTGTAGTTGGCCAGCCGTTCGATGTAGGCCTCCAGCGTCTTCTGCCTTGAGAGATGGGACGACTCGTAGGATGCGATGCTGGTTTTGGCTTTTTGGCGTGTGCGCAGGAGGTCCAGCTCCGCTTCCTTGACGTTCGCCTGGAGGAGTCGCACGCGTTTCGGGTAGTCGTATTTTCGCGCGACCTCCAGCTCCTGCTCGTACTGGTCGATGTTGAGCTCCTGCTTCTTGAGGCTGAGTTGATCGGCCTTCAACTCGACCTCCGTGGCATAGCCCTTTTCCTTCAGCTGGATCGTCTTCTCGAGCCGGTCCTTTGCGCGCTCCAGTTCCTCCTTGGCGATCGTGATCTTGCCTTCGAGGTTTTTTTCAAGAATCGGCCAGTCGCCTTTCTGATATTTTTCGAGGTCCGATTTGGCAAATTCGTGCTTGAGTTCGTCCTCCTCAATGGTGGCCTCCCATGTGAGCTTGCCGAGTATGAGCGCGTCGTTCGCGTCTTCGACCGCCTGGCGGGCTGATTCCACCGCGAGTTCCTGTGAGATGATCTTCTCGCGGATGTTTGAGGAATCCAACTCAACCAGCAGATCCCCCTTTGCGACGACCGTGCCCTCCGGAACGATGTCGATGATCTGCGCGGTGTAGTCGGTGTCGTTCCGCACGGTGTACTCCGAAGTCGCGGCCAAGGTGCCGCCCTCGACGATGGAGACGAGGAAATCCCCCCGGCGGACCGTGTGATAGTTGTTCTCGATCACCTCGATCGTCTTGGATTTAAAGCTGAAGGCGATGCCCCCGCCGACCAGCAGGAAGGTCAGCAAGGCGAGGATGGGTCTGCGTTTCATCAGTTTCATCAGGGAAAACATGTCAATTCAGTTCGGCCAGTCCGTTGAATATCTCTTCCGGAGAGTGAATGCCGTCGGTCTGATCATCCAAACCGTCAACAGGCCCGGTTTCCGACGTGTCCACCAATTCGGTGTTGTCGAACCACCATTGCGCCTTGTCGGTATTCAGGACGCCGAGATCGACCAGAAATTTCAATCGTGCGTCAAGATAATCGACCAGCGCCCCGATGACGGCGTTTTGCGCGGCGAACTGGGCGTTTTGCGCTTCCAGCAGATCGCGAATCTGGGCGCGGCCGGCCTCGATGAGAAGGGGGGTGGCTTCCACCCGCTGATTTGCCAGATCAAGCGCCTGGGTCTGGATCTTGAAATTCTCGTTCAGCTGGGCCAGTTGGCGCAGATCTTCGCGCACGGCGTCCCGGGCGTTGTCCAAGGTGAGGGACAGCGAGCGGACCTGGCGTTCGAAGTCGATCAGGCGCGCTCGGTAGGTGTTGCGTTGGGAACGGCGATTCAGGGGCAAATCGAGTTGGAGGCCCGCCGAAGCCTTGAAATTTCCCGGGTCAAATTTCGCGTAGTCCGTGGTGTCGTTCTGAAGCGAGACATCGGTGAGGAAGGTCAGATTTGCCCGGAGCGCATCCGCCGCGACGACGATCTTGCGTTTCGAATCCTCGAAGCGGTCGATTTCGTTCAAGATATCCATCTTGTTGGTCACGGCGCGCTCGTATCCGCTTCGATCCGTGACGTTGACGAGTTGAAGCCCTCGGGCGGTCAGGTCTGAAAGGGATGAATTGTCGAGGATGATATGCACGCCGATGGGCAGTTCCAGCGTCTTTTTGAATTCATCCAACTGATTCTGGTATTGTTGCACCGCCCGGATGTAGGAGCTGCGGCCGCTGAGCTGTTGTTGGAGAGCCTGGTCCACCTGAAAGGCTGGCATGCGCTGCGCCACCCGCATTTCACGGGCTCGATCGGCGGTGGCGCTGAGACGTTGATAGTTGTTGTAGGCGTTGCGGACATTTGCCTGTCGTTCCAACAGCCGGAAATAGGATGTGACGACATCCGTCGCGAAGGTCTGTTGAAAGAGGGCGAAATCCCGGATGGCGTAGATGACGTCACGCTCCGCCTGCTTCAGGTTTTCAGCCACGACCGCGACACTGGAGCCGCGGAGCAGGGGTTGCATGAAGTTCACCGACATGACCGTGGTGATGGAGCGGCGAGGATCTCCCGTGAAGTAGCGCACCATGTCGTTCGCGATCGTGGCGCCGATGGTTCCGCCGGATTTCAGCGCCTGCGTGAATCCCGTCCGGTTCGAGCCGGAACTCAGCTTCAAATCCTGGTCGGACTGGCGTTCCCCGGTGACACCGAGACGACCAAAAGGCTGCTTTTCAAAGTCGAAACGCCGAAGGGTCAAGGTCAGCGCGGTCAGGTAGAGTTGCTCTCTGCGTGTTTGAAACGTCCGGTTGTTGGCAAAGGCCATTTTCAGAGCCTCGGGCAGTGAAATGACGACGTTTGTTCCATCAAGCTTGCGCTCGTTGACCAACTCCATCGCCGGCACATCCTTCGGATCACGCCCCGAGTATTCCGTGTCGATCGAGAAGGCGTTTGTCTTTCCGAAGACCAACGACTCTTTCTGGGAAAGGATCCGGTAGACCTCCTTGTCCGCCGCCTGGCGGTACCGCGATGCGCTGCAGGCTCCAAGGAGGAGCGAACACAGGCAAATCGGAATGATTTTTGACGGAAACAATCGCACGGCCGGCTTCGACGATAATACGTATCCGTATAATCGAAAAACATTGCTAGAAAGAAATCGGCAAGATCTTGGACATAAAGCACTTGTAATTCGCCCTATAGGCAGCCTTTTCAGGGAAAATGGGAGCCGACGGGCTCTCGGTCCATCGCTGGGAGCCGCGTTTCAGGCGAGAACGTCGTCGTTGCCCTCGACGAGGCATTGTGGGTCCGGGGTGAATGGGGCCAGCAATGCGATCTTTGCGCCACCTTGCCTCCACGGTCGGGCTCCGTCTCGGCTTGCTGCGGACCCTTTCTTCGACGGCAATTCTCGCTGATGATTTGGGCGAAACCCGCGTCCAACGGACCATGCGTCCATCTTTGAAGCTTTGCGCCTTGGTTGTTCTCATCCTTTCATCGTCGCTTGCCGACGCTGCGGCCGCGACCAAGGCCGTCTTATCGGAGCCTGATTGGAAAGCGGGCGTCGCCACGGTCAACATCACGCCATCGGAACAGCTCCGCATGTCGGGCTACGCGGCGCGCAAGAAGCCGGCGGAAGGAACGCTCATTGATCTGTACGCCAAGGCGCTGGCGCTGGAGGATCTTCGGGGGCGGCGCGTGGTGATTCTGACGCTCGATCTCATCGGCGTTCCGCGTCTGTTGCGGGAATCCGTCGCCCGGCAGGCGCTTGAGCGCTTTCAGCTCCCGCCGTCGGCCCTGGTGATGAACGCCTCCCACACCCACTGTGGTCCCGTGGTCCGGACGGGCGACGCCAAGGGCAGGGACACGGATCCGCTCTACCAGAAAGAGGTCGCCTATCGCGTGGAACTGGAGCGGCGACTCGTCACGCTGATCGGTGACGCCCTCGACGCCCTTGCTCCGGCACGCCTTTCCTACACCTTCGCGCGCGCCGGTTTCGCCATGAACCGGCGCACCCCGACGGACAAAGGCTACCGTAACTTCCCCAATCCCGAGGGGCCGGTTGATCACCAGGTTCCGGTATTGCAGGTGAGCAATGAAGCCGGCGAACTGAAGGGCGTGCTGTTCGGTTACGCGTGCCACAACACCACGCTGGGCATCTATCTCTACGGCGGTGACTACGCAGGGTTCGCGCAGAAGTATTTCGAAGCCGCGCACCCGGGTGTCACGGCCCTGTTCCTCATGGGCTGCGGAGCGGATCAGAATCCCTATCCCCGCAGCCTGATTGAACTGGCCGAGCAGCACGGCCGCACCTTGGCGACCGCCGTCGAGGCCGCGCTTCAAACCACCCCTCGACCCGTGCGAGGTCCGCTCCTCGCCGTTCAGGAGGATGTTCTGCTGGATCGCACCGGGAAGCTGGACGACTACCCCTATACGCTGCAGATCCTGCGCTTCGGGAACGATTTGGTGATGCCGATCCTGAGCAGCGAGGTGGTGGTGGACTACTCGCTCCGATTGAAGAAGGAGTTTGCCGGCAGCGCCGCCGTATGGGTCGCCGGTTATTCCAACGACTATTGCGGCTATATTCCCAGCAGACGCGTCGAGCTGGAGGGGGGTTACGAGGCGAACGGTCCCTGGGAGCTGGACACCGAAGAGCGCATCATGGCCAAGCTGCACGAGCTGAACCGGCGGATGACAACGGATGCCGCTCCGACCCCGGTAACGGTAAAACCTTGAAACCTGTACGCACCGAAGCCTCTTGCCGCTTTGCGCCGTCCGATGAGGAATGAGGACTTGTTTGGTGATGGCCGGTTTGACGCCCCGAGCCGCTTCGTTTAGAGCGTTGAAGGTCATGCCCATTCATTATCTGTCGATCCTGCGCGCGCTGCTGCTCATTCTCGGCATTGGTGTTGCCGTCCGGGTCGACGCAGCGGCTCCGAAGGTGCTCACGTTCGATGTGGTGGGCGCCGAATGCCCGGCGTGTTTTTATTCGGTCGCCGATGCGTTGCGGCAGGTGAAAGGCGTCCAGGAGATCGAGGATGCAAACGGCCTGGGGAATCGCGCCCGGATTCGTTTTGATCCTGCACTGGCCACCGCGCATGAACTCGCGCACGCGGTGTGGCGGGCCTTTCCTTTGCATGGCAAGCCGTATCAGGCGGTCTTGCGACTCCGGGTGCCCGCCTATTCGCTGGGCGACAATGCGGCGGCGGTGGATGGCGTGCTGGCCGCTTGGAAGCAGTGGATGGAGACCGAAGTGATCGATCGAAAAACCGGTGAGATTGCCCTTCGGTTTCGCCCGCTCACCAAAGCGGAACGGAAGGCGTCCCGCCCGGGCTGGTCACTGGAGGGCAATCTGACGGCCCTGACCGCGCCGCCGCCGAAGGGACTTGGTCTGACAGTCGGGTGGATGGGGAAGGATTGAGGTCGGAGGGGGAAAAGGGTGGTTTCGTGGTGCTTCAGCGGGTCGGGGTGACGATGACGTCGTCGATTTCGATGCCGGCTTCGCCACCGTTCTGCATCCACAGGAGTTTGCGCTTTTGGGCGTCGAAGTTCGCGCGTGTGAGACGGCGTGACCAATGGCCGTCCACCGACATGTCCACGGTGTCGCCGTTGAAGACGAGCTTCACGGTGCGCCACGTGTTGGCCGAGAGATCCACCTTCTCTGGCGGGAAATACTCGTTCGTCCGGTAAACCTTGCTGACCGGATCGGCCGGCCGGCTGTTTTGACGGAGAGGATGTTTCGGATCCGGTGAATGCGCATCCACCTCGAGCACGACCGAGTTGCGTAGGATCTTCACGCGCAGCATGTGATCGACGGAGCCGTGGCCGTCGTCGCCGTCCACAAAGAGCCAGAGCATCCCGCCGTTGCCGAGGTGGCGGTAGCGGAACGACATCGTCAGGTCTTTGCCGGCGAGAGCGAGGTAGACCATCGGCGGGTATTTGCCACCGCTGGAGCCGTGCGTCCACATCACGCCGTCGCGGATGATCGTGTTCTTGTTCGGAATCGGCGTAAGGAACCTCTTCGCGTCAAAGCCCGCCCCGAAATCTTCGCGCACGGAAAAGGTCTCCCTTGGTGAATCGGCGGCGTGCGATGCGTCCAGCGGCGCGAGCAGCAGGGCGGTGAGAAGTGCAGGTGTGGGTTTCATGGGTGGATCGGATGACGGTTTAGCCCCAATTCGCCGGCATTGCCGAGATATATATTCAATCACCGAATCGCTGCGCCTGCCAAAGTCCGTGTCGCCGGCTGCGGCGTGGGGTTGCGCGGTGGATCGCCGGTTGAAAGCCACGAAAAGGACTCTTCACTCAAGATGCGATTCACCAAAAAACGACGTGGATTTTTGACAGCCCGCAGTTGCGGTCGTGGAGCAGGTGCTTGGCGTGAAGGCCGGGCTCCCATGGCTGACCTCGAGCTTTTCGACCGGAGGCTTTTGGAACCGCAGATTTCTCGGATGAGCACAGGTACGGAGGCCAATAGAAACATCTGCCTGAATCTGTGCGATCTGCGGTTCCGAAAATCCGGTTTTCCGTTTCACGGACTTGGACGGCGGGCCTGTGACCGGGATTTTTGCGTGAGCGGAGGCCCTTGATGCGGATTGGACATTCATTCCGCTGGCAATTCTCGCCATTGTGAAGGATGAACAGCGCCATGTCTGACGTATCTCATCCCTTCGCCTCCCTCGGAGTCCCTCCGGACATGATTCGCGGCCTGGAGGAGCTGGGAATCGTGACGCCGACGGAGGTTCAGAGGAAGGTTATCCCCTTCTTGCTGAGCAACGGCGGCGATCTCATTGCTCAAGCACAGACCGGGACTGGAAAGACGGCCGCCTTTGGCCTGCCTCTGCTGAAGAAGATGGATCCGACGTACAGCCAGATTCAAGGTCTGGTCCTGGCCCCGACGCGCGAGTTGGCGAAGCAGATCGGCAAGCAACTCTTCCGTTTCACGAAGTACACCGAGAAGATTTTCGTCGAAGTCCTCAGCGGCGGCGACAACCTGGCCCGCCAGGCTGCGGCGCTCCGCCGTCCGACGCAAATCGTTGTCGCCACACCGGGGCGCCTGCTGGACCTGCTCGAGCGCGACGCGCTCACACTCGAGCATGTTCGTTACGTCGTCTTGGATGAGGCCGACGAGATGTTGAGCATGGGCTTCAAGAAGCAACTTACCGAAATCCTCAAGCTCGCAGCCATGCGGCGCAGCACGTGGCTTTTTTCCGCGACCTTTCCGGAAGAAATTCAGCAGCTCATCAAGGGGTGCATGTCAGCCGGCGCGCATTCGATCCAGATTGATCACGCGAGCGTGGTGAACCGCGATATCGCCCATCGGTTTGCTCTTTGCAGGCGCGACAAGAAGTCCGAGTTCATCGCTGATTTTCTCAAACGCCAGAAGAATGACAGGGGACTGATCTTTTGCCGCACGAAATCTGGTGCCATGACGCTTTCCAAGGAGCTGTCCGGCCTTGGCCTGCCCGTCGCCGTGCTGCAGGGCGATCTCATGCAAACTGAGCGCGACAAGGTCATGCGTGCCTTCAAGAAGCAACGGGTTCAGTTTCTCGTCGCCACCGACGTCGCGGCGCGTGGCATCGATGTGGCCGACCTGGCCTTCGTGATTCACCATCAGCTCCCCGACCAGATCGAATATTATACCCACCGCAGCGGCCGCACGGCGCGCGCCGGAAAGAAGGGTATGTCCCTCGCCTTGATCGACCCGAAGGAGAAACGGCAGATCACCCAGCTCGAAGCGAAGTTAAGAGTTTCCTTCAGCGAGTGGCGCTCCTAACAGCTGTCAATGTCGACCACTTGGAGAGCTTGAAACGCTTGCCGTTGTCTCTCTTTGTCGCGTTTCCAGTAGCAGACAGACGGCAGACGTTGTTGATGCCGTCCGGTGGCAACGTGCCTTCAGCTGAGGATGATGAAGATGACATCGCCGAAGTCGAACTCGAGGCGTTTGTGGCGGGGGCATCCATGGCGTGGTCGTCGAGACCGAGCTGGTGGAGGAGGGGTGCGTGGGATCGTTCGGCCTGCGCGTTCGATGATGGACTTGTTCCGAGATAGAGTGGTCAAGATTGCGGGATCGATGCCGCAAAACAGGTTGATTCTCGTTTTCTAGGACCATCCCCGTTCATGTGTCTCCGCAACACCCGGGCTCGGAAGACCGGTGAAGCGTCGTTCTCGGGGGGTGGGCTCAGCGGGCCAGGCGATAGAACAAGCGCGGGCTGTTCAATGCGTTCGGGTGGGTAAGTGTCTCCGCCTTGCCCGCGCCCACGACGGCCCCGACGTCGAACCAGCTTGCCGGCACGAGATTGGTTGTCGCCTGAAGGGTGTAGGCGATTCCGGCCGGTCCGTTGACGGAGAACTCAAATGTCGTGCCGCTCGTTCCGGCGGCGGCGAGGGCACCCACCGGTGGGGCGCTGCCACTGACCTCCAATTGGAGATCTTTTAACAATCCGGATTCGCCCGCTTTCCGATCGGCCACCCGGATCTGCCAGGTGCCGCGCGAATCCTCGCCCCAGTTGAAGACGGACAGGAATCGATGCGCCGTGTAATTGGGGTTGGGGTCCGAGTGCAGTTCCGCCAGGGGACTCACCGTGCCGGCAGGGCTGATGAGATCCACGACCAGATCGCCCCGGCGGGGGTGCTCGATCGTGACGATCACCTGGCAGTGTTCCACCATGAGGTCGCTCGCGGAAAGGTCGAAGGTCCGCAGCAGGCCGTTGGCATCGTCGTCGGGAATGGCGAGGTCCAGCGCGGTCTGAGCACTGGTCACCTTGCTTGCGGCCGGCAATGGATTCCAACTCAATGACATCTGGACCGCCCCGGCCGCATTCACCAAACCGGCCCCGTAGTTGGGATTGAAACGCAGGCCGGCGGCGTTGGTCCGCCAGTCGCTGTTGGCCGGGGAGTTGCGGGTTGCGGACCGGATCAGGATCTCCTGGACGTCCCGCCAACCCAATTGTGGATTGGCCTCCAGCATCAGGGCGACCACGCCGGAAACCATCGGCGTCGCCGACGACGTGCCATTGAAATTCTGCGTGTAGTCGCGATCCGCGAGTTCGCCCGGCGCATCCCCGATGCTCACGTCGGATCGATTGTAGCCGCGATCGCCCCGCACATCCGTCGTGGCCGTCGCCTGACTCCGGCCGCTGGACTCGCCTCCGGATGGGGCGGAAACCACGAGGCAGCTGCCGCGCTCGCTGTAGTCCGCCTTGTCGCCGAGATCGTTGAGGGCGCCGACCGACACCGTGTAGGGCGAGCTGTTGAATCCGTCGTAGTTGGCGTTGTCACCCGCTTCGCCGCCGTTGCCGCCTGCCCACACGAGAATCGTTCCCAAGCCGCCGCGCCCTTGCGTGGAAGCGGCCTGCATTGCGGCGAGACTGAGCGGGCCGACCCCGCCTTTCTCGTTCTTGCCGTCCGGCGGTCCCCAGCTGTTGTTGCTGATGTGCACCACCGCGTTGCTGTGGAGGATCGCTGCAGCGTCCGTGTCATCCGTCGTGTTTCCGCCTATGAGGCGCACCCCCACCAGAGTTGCCTCATACGCGACTCCCGCGACACCGATGCCATTGTTCCCCCTGGCGGCGATGACGCCCCCGACCGACGTTCCGTGCGAATCGGCGTTCGGAATTCCGTCGGTCGCGCCGGTTCCGCCGACCGGATTCGGATCGCTGTCGTTGTCCCGGTAGTCGTGTCCGAGGGCGGTGTTGATGTTGGCGACGAGATCGGGGTGGTCCGTTTCGAGGCCGTCATCGACCACGTTGATCGTGATCCCGGCCCCGCGATAGTTGTCCCAGACGTTGGTGACATTCAGATCGACGCCCGGAGTGCCGCCCAGTTGGCCGGAATTCAGCAGGTGCCACTGACGGGCAAATTCGGGATCGTTGGGAACGGCCCGGCGCTGGCGCTGGCGGGCGAGCAGGGGTTCCGCGCTGATGACGCCGGGAGACGTCCGCAGCCGGGCGGAAAGCGTCAGGGCATCCTGTGCCGGCCCGGTTTCAAAGATGTGGTAATCGGGCGCGTACGATACGGATTTGAAAGAAGCGGCTCCCGTGGCGGCGGTCAACGCGATGGCGTCGACCGAGCCATTCAATTTTGCCAACACCTTGCGGGTCAGAATCCGTCGATTCCACTGGGTTCTCGCCGCGCCCTTCGGATAGAGCACGGTCCCCTCGCGACTATTCAAGGACGCGGTTTGGCGGGGAGATTCGTCTGGTGCGACCTCGTACACAACGGTGCGCCCTTCAGACTGGATGCTGTATTCCTGAGCCGACATCTGCGGTGTCGAAATCAGGGCTGTAGTGGACACGAGAGCGACGGCGAATCGCCGGAGGAGGGGATGATTTTTCATGGGATCTTCGTCGGCTAAGATGCTGGCCAAATTGAGAGCGCGATCAGCGGGAGAATGCAACCCGATTCGCGTCGGATGTCGGCGACCGTTCAACCGTCGACGAACATCGTTTTCGTTGATTCGGACCGGGGCCGCTTCTCGGAGTCTCGGATGGGGCAACCGCAGAGGATGCAGTTTTATGTTGGGGTTCCCTTCCCTGTGTCTGTGCGCATCTGCGCAATCTGCGGTTTCAATTGCCTCCGATTGAAAATGTTCCATGTCGCAGCGGGTGCTGCTCAGGCGGGCGGTTTACCGCTTACCGTGATTCGACTCCACCAAAGGGTGGCATCACGGCTGTATTGGAGCTATGACCGGCGGTATGACGCATCTTCGGGTGATATTGGGCTTGGCCCTTCTTTGTGCCGCAGCCCGGGCTGATGGCGATGTCCTTTGGGAAAGCGATGGCGGTATTGAACAGTTCCGCATCGACACCGATCGGCTGGGTGGAGTCTTCGTCGCGCGTGACACGCGGGATCTCAAGCGGGGCTTTGCCCGGCATGGTCTGCGGCAACTGGTCTTTAAACCCATGGGGTCGGATCTCCACGCGCCGGAGGGCAATGTGGGTGCCAAGCGACGGCACCAAGGCCACCTGAATCTCTACCGTGTCTACGCCGGCTCGGAGACATTTGGTTCGCTCCGGGATGATTTGGCCGAACTCAAACGACTGAAGGATGGGGCTCGATTGACCTGGCGGGCCAGCGACCAACGCCCGGTCGAGGTCATTGCCAGTTGGCGACTCACCGGTCCTGCCCAGATCGATCTTCATCTCACGGCCACACCGACGCGGGATCTTAAGAACTTCGAAATCCTTACCGCCAGCTATTGCCCGGTGAACATGGTGAAACACGTCTACCTGTCGCACGATGGCAAGCCGAGGCCCGTTGCGGTGAAGACACCAACCGATCCTGCGGCGGCAGAGCTCTATTCCTTCTATCCGCTCACCGCCGCCGATCGCGGGCCGCAGGAAGCGACCGGCCGGCTTCACTCCACCTGGAAATGGCCCACCACCGTGGCAAAGGAAAATGCCGCCCTTCCGATCGTCTTCGCATCCGACCACCACACCGAAATCGTCCTGATGGGGGATCCCGCCAGCACCAGCGCCGTCTGTGCGACGCCCCGGCCTGACAGCGGCAATCCCGAGGAATGGAACTCCGTCGGCCAACACAGCGGCCTCTACCTTAGCTTCTTCTGCCGCGACGTGAAGGCCGGCGAAACTGTCACCACCCGCGCCCGCCTGTTGTTCCGCGAACCTTCGGCGACCGAATCCGAGCCCCACCGCCGCCTGTTTCGCGAATTCCTGGGTGAATAGAGTGATGGCGGTTGGATCTCGGGAAGGGGCGGGCGGATCGCGTTGATGGGGCCGTCCCCACCGCGCTGGATAGCGGGAATCGGCTCGCCCGCAGGTCGGTGCTTGTGTATCTGAAGCCTTATGAAAGACCTGATCCGTCGCGTGTTTTCGTTGTTCGTCCCTTTTCTGTTTTTCGGGGCGTCCGTGTCGGCGGACTTTGTGTCGGTGCAGCGCGTGCCGGAGGAGGGGCTGCAACCGCGCGTTGCGGTGGGACGGGACGGGACGGTTCATCTGATCTATTTCAAGGGGGATGCCCGGGCGGGAGACGTTTTCTACTGCCGTC
>JADHOF010000032.1 GCA_016779125.1 Verrucomicrobiia bacterium
GCACAGCCGAAAATGCCCGCGAAGAAAGCAGCCAAAAAGAAGACCGCCAAAGCTACGATTTCCAAAATCAAGGAGACCTTTCAACTCATGGCCCCAGACGCCGAACACGTTCTCCTGGCCGGAGACTTCACGGAATGGGAGGAAAACGCCGTGGTCATGAAGCGCCTGAAGAGCGGGGTTTGGAAACTGCAGGTGGCTTTGGAGACTTCGAGCACGATTCAATATCGATTTCTGGTGGACGGACGATGGGTGGATGATCCGGAGTGTCAGGCCCGAATTCCGAACGGCATGGGCGGCGAGAATTGCGTCCGCCACGTCGGCGCCTGAATCCCTTTTGAAATTTGAGTTTGACGGGTCTCCGGTGGAATCGGGGACCCGTTTCGCGTTTGAGCCTGGTGTTGTGTTGTGTTGTGCGGCGACGTCGCTCTGTTAGTTTTCAGCAGATGAAATCAATCGCGGGGGTTTTCTGCATTTTCATTGGCGTCACCGCCTCCCACGGGGCCAATTGGCCCGAGTGGCGCGGACCGAACGGAGACGGCACCGCAAGCGAGGCGTCGTTGCCCTCGAGTTGGAGCCGCACGGAGAACGTGACCTGGAAGGTCGCGCTTCCCGAGGCGGGGAATTCAACCCCGGTGGTTTGGGGCGATCGAGTGTTTCTAACGCAGGCGGTCGATGACGGGCGCAAGCGTCAGATCATCTGCTTTGACCGAAAAACAGGCGATCGACGATGGGTGAAGACCGTCGGGTTTTCCGGAAGTGAGGCAACGCATGAGACGAATCCGCATTGTTCAGCATCTCCCGCGACGGATGGCGAACGGGTTGTCGTCTCCTTCGCGTCAGCCGGTTTGCACTGTTTCGACATGGACGGAGGCGAACTCTGGCATCGAGATTTTGGAAAGCAGGCTCACATCTGGGGAAACGGCGCGTCACCCACACTCCATGGAGATCTCGTCTATCTGAACTTCGGCCCTGGAGAGCGGACCTTTCTCGTCGCGGTGGAAAAGCGGACGGGGAAGACGGTGTGGAAGAATGACGAGGCGGGCGGGGGTTTTGGTGAAAAGAAGCCCGGACAGGATACCCGGAACCTCTGGGTGGGATCGTGGAGTACCCCCATCTTTCGGCGAGTTGAGGGCAGGGATGAGCTGATCATGTCATGGCCGCGTCGCGCGGTTGGATTGAATCCGTTGACGGGCAAGGAATACTGGGAATGTCAGGGCTTGAATCCGCTGGTTTACACTTCGCCGATTTACGAAGCCGGCGTCGTGGTGTCCATGGGCGGCTATTCGGGATCGGCCTTGGCTGTGCGCGCCGGAGGGCGAGGGGATGTCACGCCTTCACGTCGCCTGTGGCAGTTGCCGAAGACGCCGCAGCGGATCGGCTCCGGCGTGTTTCACGAGGGACATGTCTACATTGTAAACGACCGGGGCACCGCCCATTGCATCAATGCCGAGAATGGATCAACCGTCTGGGAGGAGCGACTGAAGGGGCCGGGCAAGAACTCGCGCAATTGGTCGTCGCTTGTTTTGAACAACGGGATGCTCCACGCGGTGAACTGGAGCGGGGACGCCTTTGCGTTTCCGGCCAGCCCCAAATTTCACGCGCCGACGGTGAATTCAATCGGCGAAAAGACGATTGCTTCCATCGCGGTGTCCGACGGCCAGATCTTCATTCGCAGCCACGAAAACCTCTGGTGCATCGGGGCTCGCCGGTGACGGCGCGCTGTCGTCCGGAAGTCTGTCTGGCGGCGCGCTTGTTTTTCCGGTATTTCCCCACGCCATGCGCAAACTCGTCCTTCGACTCCCCAAACCGGTCCTTTTCGGTCTGCTGGGTGCGCTCGGCTGTTTGATCGGCTGGGCGCTTGGCGAGCCGCTTCTGTCCGTCATCAAGCCGGGCACGGCTTCTCCGAATGATGGAACGCCAGACGGACCCGGGCGGGTGGCTCCTGTTCTTGTGTTCAACAACGAGTTCGAGCAGCGCCTGAAACGGGAGGAGGCGCAGTCCGGTGACGTTCAGATATCGCTGATGTGGGACAACAGCAACGATCTGGATCTCCATTGCATCGATCCGAACGGCGAACGCGTTTTCTTCAATCACAAGCGCGCCAAGTCGGGAGGGGAACTGGACGTTGATATGAACGCCCAGCGACCGTATTCGACCCAGCCCGTCGAAAACATTTTCTGGCCGCCGGACGGGGCGCCCGCCGGGAAGTATCGAATCGAGGTGAACCACTACGCGATTCACGACCGGATCAACACGACCAAATACACGGTGGGTGTGAAGCATGGAGACACGGTGAAGGAACTGAAGGGTGCGGTCGCCAGTCAGGAAACGGACGCTGTCTACGAATTCGAAATGGCTCCGGAAAGCGAAAGACGGCGCACGCTGATCGATGTGCGGACGAGCCGGCCGGAGGTGTCTCTGACCGCGACGCTTGTCATCGGCCTCTGGACGGCGCTGCTGGCGGTGTTTGCCTCGTTGATGTTGGTGGGAGGGCAGAACTATCTCATGCGGCGGCCCCTTGTGTCGCTGCGGCAGCTGAAACTGGTCGGTGGCGGCGGGGTGGCGGCGGGGCTGATATCGGGTGTCGTGAGCCAGTATCTTTTCTCATTTGTCGCTGCGCTGATGGGGGATCGCCTTCGGGAATTCGAATGGTTGATCAAGGCGGGGCAGGTGGTCGGATGGGGAATGCTGGGCCTGCTGATGGGCTTGGGAATGGGTTTCTTCATACCGAATCTGAATCGCAACAAGGCAGGCCTTGCCGGATTGGCCGGCGGTGTCTTCGGCGCGATCGCGTTCCTTGGCGCGATGTCGGTGGCGGGCGAGATTGGAGGCCGCCTGATTGGCACGACGGTTCTGGGTTTCGCGATCGGGCTTGTCGTGGCCCTGGTCGAGCGTCTGGCCCGGGAGGCCGCCCTGATCGTTCATTTTGACGCCCACGAACGGACGGTGATCAATCTGGGCCCCGAGCCGGTGATACTTGGGAGCGGGCGTGAGGTGCATCTGTATCTTCCGAAGGAGCGCGGCTTCCCCGAAGTCACCGCATTGGTGACTTTCAAGGACGGGGCTGTCGAGATGGACAACCGTTTGTCGGGCAAAGTTCACAGGCTGGAAGGCGGGAACAAATTGGAGATTGGGACTCTGATGATCGAGGTACAGACCGACAGTCAAAGCACCCGCTAAAGTCCGACATCGAGGAGTTGTGACATAGGGCCTCTGTGCGTAGGGTCGCGGCCTGACGTCTATGAAACGATACCTCTCCTTGATCTCCGTTCTGGCCTGCACATTCGCCCTGACCTCACTCGCGGCACCGAAACGCCCCCATGTGATCCTGATCATGACCGACGATCAGGGAGGATGGGACTACGGCTTCATGGGGAACAAGATCGTGGAAACGCCGAATCTGGACGCGATGGCCGCCCGTGGCGTCAGGATGACGCGCTTCTACGTCAGTCCGGTTTGCACGCCGACCCGGGCGAACCTCATGTCGGGTCGCTACAATTACCGCACGCGCGCCATCGACACCTATTTGGGCCGCGCCATGATGGACACGTCCGAGGTCACCATCGCGGAGGCCCTGTCGCCGGCCGGCTATGCGACCGGTATCTTCGGCAAATGGCATCTTGGCGATTCGTATCCGCTGCGTCCGCAGGATCAGGGGTTTCAAGAGGTGCTGGTCCATCGTGGTGGTGGGATCGGCCAACCCTCCGATCCGCCGGGAGGGGAGGGCAAATACACCGATCCGATTCTGTTCCACAATGGTGAGCAGAAAGAGTTCAGGGGCTATTGCACCGACATCTATTTCGACCGGGCGATCTCGTTCGTGGAGAAGAATCATCGCATGGAAAAGCCGACCTTCGTCTACCTCGCCACGAATCCGCCGCACGGACCGTTCGATGACGTGCCGAACGATCTGTTGAAGAAGTATCAAGGCAAGGATCTCGCCTCGACACTGACACCCGGTATTGCCGCGAAGCAGAAGGAAAAACACTTGGACACAACGGCCCGCGTCTACGCGATGGAGGAAAACATCGATCAGAACATCGGCAAACTCTTCAAGCGCCTGAAGGAAATCGGGGCTTACGATGACACGCTGGTCTTGTTTCTTAACGACAACGGACCGAACGGTCCGAGATTTGTTGGACCGCATCGGGGCAACAAGGGCCAGATCAACGAGGGTGGAATCCGGTCTCCTTTGCTCGCGCATTGGCCGGCGGGTCTCAGGGAGCCAAGGACATCCGATCGGCTGTCCGCGCACTACGATGTGTTTCCAACCATCCTTGAAGCGACCGGCACGGCCACACCGTCCGATTTGAAGCTGGATGGGGTAAGCCTGCTATCCGACATGCGGGGCAAGTCCGCCAAGAAGACTGATCGTGGCATTTTTCTGCAATGGCATCGCGGTGACCAACCCGTTCCCTATCGAAACGGCGCGATTATCACGGATCGCTACAAGCTGTTGTGGGGGAATTACGGGGGCGAGTTCGCCCCGGCGAAGCACGGCCCGGAACTTTATGACCTGATTGAGGACCCGGCGGAATCGAGGAACCTCGCGACGCTGAAGCCGGATCTGCTCCGATCGCTGAAGCAGCGATATGACCGCTGGTTCAGCGATGTCAGCGCCACCCGCCCGAACAACTTCGATCCGCCCCGGATTCACATTGGAAACCAGGCCGAAACGACAACGGTGCTGACGCGCCAAGACTGGCGATACCGAGGCGCGGGCAATGGATGGGCCACGGACGCGGAAGGTTCCTGGGAGGTCTCGGTCGAGCGGGGTGGAAAGTATGAGATAAGGATTCTGATTCCACAGGAGGGCACATCAGCCACCTTGGACCTGCGGATCGGAACGACGCGTCGATCCGCGAAGATTGAGGCAAACGCGACCGAAATCGTCTTCGCCGACGTGGATCTCAAGCCCGGTGACACGAAGGTGGAAGCCGCGCTCCGATCAGGAGAACGGACGAGGGGCGTTCATCAGGTCTACATTTCCCGCAGGTAGAAGATGTGGGACACGCGCCATCCCCGGCCGGATCTTGAATGAGTTTCCTCCGCCTTCTTGTCGAGTACCAGCACTACGCGATCGCGGCGGCGGGGTTTTGTCTGGCGGTGATCGCCTCCGGTCACGCGGTTCTGAACAAGCGCGACTCGCAGGCGGCTGTGCTGTGGGTTGGCGTCATTTGGCTGGCTCCGGTGATCGGTCCGGTTCTGTACGTGTTGCTGGGCATCAATCGAATCGAGCGCAAGGCGGTCTCGCTCTGGAGCGGCTATGAACTGACCGGCGGTCACGGGACAGATCATCGATTGAGCACGGAGGAAATTACGGCGGGCCTGACGGAAGAGGGGCGGCACCTCAACCTGCTGATGACCCTGGTCAACGGAATTGCGAGCCGCCCCCTGGTCCGAGGGAACAAGATCAAAGCATTGGAAGGCGGGGACGAGGCTTTTCCGGCAATGCTGGAAGCGATTGAGGCCGCGCGGGATTCCATCAACCTTGCGACCTATATTTTCGATTGGGACCGATCAGGCCGGGAATTTGCGGAGGCCTTGGGTCGGGCGGTTCAGAGGGGCATCAAGGTCAGGGTTCTGATCGACGATGCCGGAGGTCGGTACTCGCGCCGATCGACCGCGGAGGAGCTTTCCCGGCGCGGTGTGAAATGCCGGCGCTTCCTGCGCACGCTGAACCCCTTGAACATGATGGGACTCAACCTTCGGAATCACCGAAAGATCATGATCGTGGATGGCCGGCATGGATTCATGGGCGGCATGAATATTCGCGAAGGCTGCCGGCTTTCAATGAATCCGCGTTCTCCCGTTCGGGATCTGCATTTTCAGGTCGAGGGACCCGTGTTGGCGCAGATGCAGGAAGCCTTCGCGGATGATTGGTTTTTCACAACGGGGGAATCGATGAGTGACCCGCGCTGGTATCCGGATCTGATGTCGGACGGGACGGTGGTGGCGCGTGGCATCTCCGACGGCCCGGATGCGGAACTCCGCAGAATTCAATGGGTCATGGTGGGGGCGTTGAACGCGGCCCGCAGGAGCGTAAAAATTGTCACACCCTACTTCCTGCCAAACGAGGTCCTGGTTTCGGCGCTGAATCAGGCTGCCCGGCGGGGTGTCAACGTCGATGTCATCCTGCCGGCGAAAAGCAATCTACCCTTTGTTCAATGGGCGATGACCGCCGGCTATTGGAAGCTGCTGACCCACGGGGTTCGCATCTGGGCGACTCCGTCGCCTTTTGATCATACGAAACTGCTGGTCGTGGACGGCAACTGGTCGCTGATCGGATCCTCAAATTGGGATCCGCGCAGCTTGCGGTTGAATTTTGAATTCAATCTCGAGTGTTACGACGGTGAGTTGGCCGCAAGACTGGAGCGAATCGCTGATGAGAAGATAGCGACGGCTGAGGCGGTCACACTCGGGGATGTGGACGGGCGCTCATTTGTGATCCGGCTGAGGGACGGAATCGCCCGCTTGGCCACGCCCTTGCTTTAGTCGATCAGGAGAGCGCTCCGGTGCAACTGCTGCCGGCTCCGGCTGTGCAGGCCAGGCAGTGGACTCCCGTGGAGACGCGGGCTCCGGGCAATTGATCCGGCGTGATGTTCCAAAGAAACGTAAAGCGCTCGTCTGGAGGCGGCATTTCCAGCATCTGGTTGAAGTCACAGTCAAAAACTTCGCCCTCATATCCGATACTGATCGTGTTTCGGCACATGAGTCCGGAAAGCGTTTCCGGATTGAAACTGTTGGCCAGGAGCTCGAGGTAATCGTCCCACAGTCCCTGTTTTCGAAGATCCTCGGCAAAACGGGCGATGGGTTGATTGGTGATCGTGAGGAGTTTGTTGAAGACGATCCCGAAATCGCGTTCGAGCGCCTCCTTGTAGTCGGCTTCAAGTTCCGCCTGGGGCCCCGGCAGATTGGCTCCCAGCGGATTGTAGACAAGGTGCAAGGGATGAATTGTTCCGTAGCCCAGTCCGTTCAGTTTACGAAGCCCCAGAATGCTCTTGTCGAAGACTCCGTTGCCACGTTGACGGTTCACGTTCTCCGCAGAATAGCAGGGAAGGGAGGCGATCACTTCCACGTCGTTTTCCGCCAGAAATTCAGGCAAATCCTCAAAGCCGGGCTCGGTGAGGATCGTGAGGTTGTTGCGGTCAATGACGTCGGCCCCGGCCGCCTTGGCGGTTTTCACGAAGTATCGAAAGTGCGCGCTCAGCTCGGGCGCTCCGCCTGTGATATCGACGATTCGCGGGCGATGATCCGTGATCCATTCGCCAACCCGCAGGGCTGTGGCTTCGCTCATCATCTCGGTGCGCCAGGGCGCCGCGTCCACATGACAGTGTCGGCAGGCCTGATTGCATTTGCGCCCCACGTTGATCTGCAAGGTCGTGAGAGCGGCTCGGCGTATTTCCAGCTGATGCTCCGAGAGGATTCGGTCGAATCGGTTCATTGGACCCGGGGAAGATAGGCGGACAGGGGATTTATTCCATGGGAAAGCGGGTGTCTTGTGACATGAAGAGGATCAGGGAACAATCCGGCCAATGAGCGGTGCCGACTTTTGCGATGAATTTGTTCCGATTTCCGAAACCTTGGCGGAAGTTTTCCCCGGCGTTTTTCGATGGGAATGCTACTCATCCAAGCACCGGGTCGATCTGAGCTCGCACGCATGGCTGAAAGAAGACGTCCTTTCCGTTGTTGATCCAATCGGGCTGCGAGACGATCTCCGTGAGAAATTGCTTTGTAATGCAGCGTCCGTCCGAATCTTTCTAACCTCTGAGAATCACCTGCGGGCAAGCGAGACGTGGCTCGGCTTTGGCGCGAAAGTCTGGGCGCGCACTTCGGCCGGATTGTCCAAAAGATGGATCAACGAAATTCCGGATGATCAGCGGGATTGGTTCGGATTCGAAATCGTTGATTTGCCTGGCGGAGCATTGGGTGAAAGCGCCCTGCTGGACGTTGAACGACGCATGGCGTTCTGCGGGGACGCGCTTGTAAATCTTCCGGGTCGCGGGCTGGAAGTGTTGCCCGAAAAGTACTGCGCCAATCAACCTGCCTTGCGGCGTTCTCTCAACGATTTCGCCAAACGAAAAATCGAGTGGATACTGCCGGCACACGGACAACCCATCGGTCCGAAAGCGGGTGAATTGATTGCGAAGTTGATCGGGGAATAGAAGAAGATGGTGCTCACGACAGGACTTGAACCTGTACGGGTTACCCCACTACCACCTCAAGGTAGCGCGTCTGCCAATTCCGCCACGTGAGCAACGGGACGCGAAATAGAAACGTTTTCCTGATTCGATTCAAGCGGATTTTTCGAAACCTTGCAAAAGCGAGATGGAGTTCGCTGGATTTCTTTCCGGGACTTCGAAATAGACAGTGTTTCAAAGTCGAACGACCCGGGTTTCACAAATCCTGTCGTGGAGTGTCCGATGCTCATCCCCATCAAAAATGATCATGAGATAACCGATGTAGATGATGAGCCGGGAGAGCTGCATGGCCCACCAACGTCCGAATGCGCGAAGGTACGAGACGCGACCTCCATCTGGCGTCACGATCTTCAACCCCAGCAACATCTTGCCGGGCGTGGCTCCGTATCGCCCCACGAAAAATGTAAAAAAGCCCAGCGAAAGCAGTGCTCCAGCAAGTTGAAGCGATTCCAGAGACTTTTTGAGTTTGTCAAAATCGGAAAGGTCGATTTCCACCCCGAATGCGAAGATGTAGACGACCATCAAGATTGCGACGATGATTTCGTCCAGGAAGAACGCGGCAAATCGTGGCCAGAATCCGGCATACTCGATTCTGGTATCAATCGTTCCGCTTGACCGAATCCCTTCCAGATAGGGAACCTTGCATGCCGCGCAGACAAATCGATCTCCGACACGCTCCAAATTCAGGAAATCAAACGGGCGTTGGCAGGAAGCACAGAGGAGACCACCGCTTGTTCCGGCAATCTGCGCATAAGGCTGCCAATCTGGCATTCCCTCCCGCCACACAAGCGTCTGCCCGGTTACCACGTTTGTATTCTTGAGAGACTCGAATTCCTCGTCGGATACGGGTCCATTTCTCGTTTGTCCTATGGCGTAATACCAGCTCATTGGGATATCAGGTTTCAATCACGCGGAGTTGGGTTTCTCCAGTTTTGTCCACTGCGATGTCTGGCAGAGACAAAACTGTCTGCCAAGACGAAAGCACTATGCAGAAGGAATCGACTTGCTCGATAGGCGGTTACCTACAGTCTCTTCGGAATGGTTTGTACCGGCGAACAGAAAACTCATCGACGCATCAGTGCTTCGATCTCTTCTGGTTCCACCGGAATGTCGGCCATCAGATCGACGGGACCGGTTTCGGTGACGACGATGTTGTTCTCGAGGCGGACAGCGAAGCCTTCCTCCGGCAGGTAGATGCCCGGTTCCACCGTGAGGACCCAGCCTTCCTGGAACACCGCGTCGGCCGGGGCCACATCATGGACGTCGAGCCCTAGTGGATGTCCGAGGCCGTGCGGGAAATATTTCTTGCAGGCGAGGTGACGAGGTTTTGATTTGCGCACTTCGGCGGGCTTCAACAGGCCGAGTTCGAGCAATTCATCGGTCATCATCTCCTCGGATTCCTGTTGCCACAGTTTGGGGCTTTTCCCGGGCGTGGCCGCCGTGATCATGGCGCGCATGACCCGCAACACCGCCTTGTAGACCTGCTTTTGACGGCGGCTGAAACGGCCGTTGATCGGGATGGTCCGGGTCATGTCCGCCGCGTAGTTCCCGTAGTTGGCCCCTACATCCAGGAGCAGCAGGTCGCGGGCTCGGAGGGGTTTGTCATTCTCGAGGTAATGCAGCACGCACGCGTTCGCTCCTGAAGCGATGATGGGGGAATAGGCGAATTTGGCCCGGTTGCGGATAAACTCGTGCGCGAATTCCGCCTCGATGTCGCATTCGTTGAGGCCGGGTTTTGTTTGCTTCAACGCCCGAAGGAAACCCAGGCGGGTGATGCGGCAGGCTTCCTTGATCAATTCAACTTCCGCTTCGCTTTTGACCGGACGAAGCCGGTGCATCAGCGGGGCGAGGCGGTGATACCGATGCAGCGGATACCGGCGCATGCAGTCGCGGGCAAAACGAAGATCACGGCTCTCCACGTCCACGACCGCGCGACGATGCTCGTTCGCATTGAGACAGATGCCTTCAGCCTCGCAGACCAACATGCGCAAAATCTCGGGAAACTCGGAAAGCCAACGCACCTCCTTCACGCCCGAAATCGATCGCGCCTCTTCGGCGTCATGCTTGTGGCCTTCCCACAGTTTCAGACGCTCGCTTGGTTGGCGGACGAAGAGAATTTCGCGGTGCCGCTCATCCACGGCTCCGGGGAAGAGCAACAGGATGGACTCCTCCTGTTCGATTCCAGACAAATAGAAGAGGTCCGAATTGGGCCACATGACAAGCGTGCCGTCCGAGTTGGTGGGAGGCACGTCGTTGGCGTTGATGATGGCCAGCGTTCTTTCCGGGAGGAGCTCGCCGAGGCGTTTCCGGTTGGCCGTGAAAAGGGATGACTTGATCGGTTTGTGTCTCATTGACGGGAAGGGAACAGGTCACATTTGAAGGTCATTCAACGTGTCGCTCATTCCCTTGAATAGGTTTCCATAGAAAGAAATGATGAAATAACCGACCGTCAGCATGACGCCAAGGATGACACACGTGACCAGCATCTTGGTGAACACGTCCAGCTTGCGCTTGCTTTCCTCGTCGTAGTAGTCCCGCAGTCGCAGCAGCGCGTCATCGATCTGTCCGCTGATCTCGCCGGATTGATAGATGCTGGCGAAGGTGGAGGGAAAGCCGCTGCTGCGGGCAAGCAGGTCACCCGGCGTGTGGGCACCGGACTCGATCAAGGGCCGCCATTTTTTGATGATCCCGTTCAAACGCGGAGAACCGGACGCTTCACCGGCGAGTTCCCACGCCTCGATGATGCCCACGCCCGCGTTGATCAGGGCTTCGAGCGAGGCGGTCAGGCGACCGAGCGCCAATGCTTGACGAGCGCCGCCCACGAAGGGAACCAGTCCGAGAATCCGCTCAATGAAGGCGCGCCAGATCGCGAATCGCTGGCTTTGAAGCAGCTTGATTGCGATCAGTGCGATCAGGTAGGCGGGCAGGAAAACGCCAAGCTTCTGTGACAAATAGCCCGAGGTGTCACCGTCCTTGACCACCGCGACAAGGCGGTCCACCGGAAAGATAAGCAACGCGAAATGAAGGAGGCCGACCGGATAAAGCAACTTGCTGATCACGTCTCTTATACGACGCGCCGATGCCTCGTAATAAGAAGCCAATGTCTTGAAACACTGGTCGAGTCGGCCACTGCGCTCTCCCGCTTCGAGCAGGGCCTGATCGAAGGGAGAGATCCACTTTCCGACATGGGCAAGGGATTCCGCGAAACTAGAACCCTGCTGTAGGTGGTGCAGGATCCGTTCGATCTGCGCGGCGTAGCCGGGTCCGGGCGGTTTCCGCTGCAAGGTCTCCAAGGCCTTGATCAGCGGCAATCCGGCGCGGATCATGGCGCTGAGTTGGAAGTAAAACTCAGCCCGTTTGGCGAGCGCTCCCGGCGTGACGATCAAGGCCATGGGGGGAGCACGGTTGGTCGCCGGCTATCAGGCGCAGGCTTCGTCCAACGCAGCGCTCAGTTCCGGCTTCGATCGGAGGCCGGTAAGTTGATTTACAATCTCGCCATTCTTGAAAAAGAAAAGCTGAGGAATGCTCGTGATGCCGTATTTGGCGGCCAAGGCCTGATTGCTGTCGACGTCAACTTTTCCAATTTTTGCCTTCTCATCGTAGTCGCCGGCAAGCTGTTCCAAGACCGGGCCGAGCATCTTGCACGGACCGCACCATTCGGCCCAGAAATCCACCAGCACGGGTTTGTCGGACTTGAGGACCTCTTGTTCGAAATTTGCCTCGGTGAGAGTGAGAATTTTATCGGATGCCATTACGTGTAAAAGAATTGCGACGCAAACTAGCGGAAAGCGTCACGTTGAAAAGAGTCTAAAGGTTTTTTAACAGGAAAACGAAGACAGCGGCCGCGATACCCGCGCCCATCGCGAACACGGCGAGGATGATGTCCACGACACCGACACTGCTGCCTGCTTTCGCCGGAGCGGCCGCCATCGGCAACTTGGCTCCCATTGCGGGTTTGGGTGCCTTCTTGGCGGGAAGTGAGACGGCTGACGGGGTTGAATCCGTGGTCGCCGCAGCCGGAGGACGCGAGCCGGGAGGGCCGCCGCGCAATCCACCTGGAGGAGCGGGCTTGGCCGGAGGCGCCGACGAATCCATGGTCGGCATCTCGGCGTCGTCATGATCGGGAATCTCAGCGCTCGAAGGGGCACCAGTGTCCGTTTGAGGGACAAGTGATTTCAGAGATTTTGGCTTGGCCGCTGCGGCTCCACCACTTGGCTTCGGAGGCAGATTCAGCCGGACGGTTTGCTTTGCTCCCGCCGCTCCGCCCGGAGCTGCACCGCCGCCGGCGGGTTTCGGTGGCAATTGAAGGCGAACGGTCTGCTTCGCCCCGGCCGCTCCGCCTGGAGCTGCGGAAGGGGCCGGCACCGCTCCGGCTGCCGGTTTTGGCGGCAACTGGAGGCGGACAGTTTGTTTGGCTGCGGGCGGCGCACCGGCAGATGGAGCTGCTGCTGCGGGGGCTGCTCCTGTGGGGGGGGCTGCTCCTGCTGCAACCTTGGGCGGTAAAGTGAGTCGGACTGTCTCCTTGGCCGAGGGCTTTGGAGGCAGACTGATCCTTACGGTTTCTTTTTTGGGCGAAACCTTTCCGCCGGCTTTCGGTGGTGTGTCGGCCATAGTGGTGACGAAAACGCTAGAATTGTGCAATTGGAGTGTCAAACCCATAATCCCTTCGGCGGCAGGCTATTGGACTGCTTCTCCGCTCGTTGACCGCGCTTTATGGGCCGAATATTTCAATTACCAAAACCGGCAAATCGATGTCTTTCCATTCGGCTGGCTTGGATTGTGGCCATTGGACCGATCCGACTCCTGGGGCAGGCGTCGGAATCGGACATCGGCGCGGATTTTTTCGAAAAACACGTCCGTCCTATCTTTGCGACTCATTGTCTCGAATGTCATTCCGGGCCGAATTCCCGTTCTGGATTGTCTCTTGCCTGGCGGGGAGGGTGGGCAACGGGCGGCAAGCGTGGTGCGGCCCTGATTCCTGGGGCACCCGACCGGAGCCTTTTGATTCAGGCGGTTGAAGGAACGCTCCCCAACCTGGTGATGCCCCACCGCCGTGAACGCTTGTCAGAGGCGGAAACAGGGGCACTCCGCGAGTGGGTTCGCATGGGGGCATATGATCCCAGAAAGAGCGAATTTGGCGCGCAGGGTTCCTCCTTGGATGTCAGGAAAGTTGCCGAACATTGGGCCTTTCAGCCCTTGCTTCGTCCCGTGCCTCCTCCGGGTGGGATGTCCGAACGCACGCAAACTCCGGTGGATGTTTTTGTCATGGACGCTTTGAAGCGGGCGGGTATCGAAGCGTCGCGGCCGGCAGATCGACGGACTCTGATTCGCCGACTCTACGCCGACTTGATCGGCATGCCTCCGGAACTGGAGGCTGTGACCCATTTTGTTGCCGACCCGTCTGCTGGGGCGGAGGATCGGTTGATCGATCGGCTTCTGGCCGATCCACGTTACGGCGAACGATGGGGGAGGCATTGGCTGGACGTGGCCCGCTACGCCGACACGGCGGGCTATCGGGCTGTCGGGCAGCAACGCCGTTTTCCCTACAGCTACACCTATCGCGACTACGTCCTTGAAGCCTTCAATCGAGACCTGCCGTTTGACCGTTTTGTTCGCGAACAGCTGGCGGCCGATTTGTTGCTTCAGGATGGGGCTTCGCGGGAAAGCCTGGCGGCCTTGGGATTTCTGACGATCGGCCGTTCGTTTCTGGATGATCCCGTTTTGCAGATTGATGACCGAATTGATGTGACCACCCGGGGCTTCCTCGGTCTATCGGTACAATGCGCCCGCTGTCACGACCACAAATACGACCCGATCCCCACAGAGGATTACTACTCGCTCTACGGTGTTTTCGGCAGCGTGAGGGAGTCCACCCCGCTCCTGGTGACAGATTCTGTGTCACAGGAACAGAGAGAGGCGTATTCTCTCGAAAAGACCCGTCGGCAGCGGGAATACGACGAGCGCTTCGCCGTCGAGGTGGAACTGGCGCAGCACCGGATCCGTGAAGTGGCGGCCGATTATTTTCTCGGGATTTATGAAAGCTCAGGCCGAAAAGCTGATCCACGATTTCTAAGGGAGCGAAAATTGAATCCGGTCATATTCGGACAGGTGATCACTCATCTTGGTGCCATCGATACGAATTCTCATTCGATTCTTGGACCGTGGTTCGGTCGGATTTCGGGCAATCCGATGGAGGCTCGGAATTCCTTGAACAATGAAATCGCGAAGGCGGTTGACGGTTACATGGACCTGAGTCCACGCGAACTGGCATCCAGATACAACGAGGTCTTTTCGAAATGCGACCGTCCTGAACCTTTCGGCGATCCTGCACGGGAAGCCGTGCGACAGTTTTTAAGGGCCCCCGGATCACCCTTCACCGCGCCGGAGTCTGAACACTGGAATCTGGTGCAGCTGGTCCGGGAGCCGCTGAATGAATTAAAATCGGCGATCGCGGAATTGGATGCGATTCATCCGGGCGCACCCGCCAGGGCGATGGCCTTGGAGGAACGGGTTCCTCCCGTTGATCCGGCTGTGTTCGTTCGCGGCAACCCCCGGAATCGAGGCAATCCGGTTCCAAGGCGCATGTTGGCGATGCTGTCTGGCAAGGATCGTATGGTTTATGGCGAAAGCAGCGGACGTCTTGAGGTTGCGGAATCCATCGTGGACCGGGCGAACCCATTGACGGCAAGGGTCTTCGTAAACCGGGTGTGGTTGCATCATTTTGGCCGGCCTTTGGTGGATTCCCCAAACGACTTCGGGGTTCGCGCAGAGGAGCCGTCGCATCCAAAGCTGTTGGACTGGCTCGCGATCGAGTTCATCGAAAGCGGTTGGTCCGTCAAACACCTGCACCGACTCATTCTGCGATCCGCCACCTACGGGCAGGTGAGCGAAAATCGGGCCGAGGCTGTGGCGGTGGATCCCGAGAACCGCTTGCTGTGGCGCATGAATCGGCGGCGTCTTGATCTTGAGGCGATGCGGGACAGCCTGCTGGCGGCAGCCGGTCGGCTGGATTTGCGTCAGGGAGGAAAGGCGGTTGATATTCTTGCGGAACCCCACAGCCCGAGGCGTTCGGTTTACGCCTTCATTGATCGGGCCGATGTGTCGTCGTTTCATCGTGCTTTCGATCTGGCGAATCCGGACGTTTCCGTCGGAACGCGGACGACCACCAGCGTGCCTCAACAGGCGCTTTTTCTGATGAACAGCCATTTCATGGACTGGCTTGCCGAAGGGCTTGTGAACGCGCCGGAATTTTCGGCCTTGGAAACCGCGGATGAGCGCCTGAACTATCTTTGGTCTCGTATCTTTCAGCGTTTTCCCTCCGCAACAGAACGCGAGGAGGCGACGGCATTTCTTCGGGAACAAAACGAGACAGCCTCTTATCACGGGCCGGTCGGATGGCTCTACGGTGTGGGACGTTTTGACAAATCGGCGGCGCGCGTGAGCGACTTCAAGACGTTCACGACACGCGTTGGAAATCTTCGCCGATTTGAGGACGCGCGATTTGGATCAACAGGCTTGCATGATCGAGGTGGGCACACCGCTCCGCCGATTGAGGGGGCTGTGATTCGGCGCTGGATCGCCCCGGCGAGCGGAACGATTCGACTGTTGGGGCAGCTGTCGCACCAATCAGATTTCGGCGACGGACTTGCCGGGTATGCGGTGTCTTCGAAGCAAGGATTACTTGGAGAATGGCCTGTCAAGAACGGCGCGATGCAAACCGTGTTCGCGGCCGTTCCGGTGGAAACGGGTGAGGTGATCGACTTTGTATGCGATTGCGGTGAGTCCGATTCGGGTGATGAATTTGTTTGGATTCCTCGAATCGAATACACGTCGGTGAATCGAAGCAGCGGGGGCGGTGGCATCAAAATGGTCTGGGGGGCGAAGGCGGATTTTGACCGACGATTTGATCCGATTCCGAGGCGGATGACGCGGTGGGAGCAATACGCGCAGGTGTTGCTTCAGGCAAACGAACTTCATTTCATAGACTAACGTGAGCGATTCCAAGAAACCGATCAAACCCGAGATTCCCCGCAAGGCGATCTACCGGCTGTCCATCTACATGCGTTGCCTCACCCGCCTTCAAGGGAACGGTATCGAGACGATTTCCAGTGAGGCCTTGGCGAAAGCGGCCGGAGTGAAGTCCACCCAGCTTCGAAAGGATCTGACCTACTTCGGACAGTTTGGCACGCGGGGCCTGGGCTACGACGTGGAACAACTGCAGGCCATGATCTCGAATCTCCTCGGCACCAGCAGTCTGCAACCGGTGATTCTCGTGGGCGTCGGCAATTTGGGTTCGGCCCTGCTCACCTACAGGGGCTTTGAACAAGAGGGATTCGAGGTGATCGCCGCCTTTGACCAGATTCCCGAAGCAGCCCGGAAACGAACGCGCTTCAAGGAGATCCGGCCGATGGCGGACATGGATGAGATTGTGCAACGAGCCGGTGTTCGCATGGCGATTCTGGCCGTTCCAAATCTGGTGGCACAGGAGGTTGCCAATCAACTCGTGAAAGCGGGGATTGTGGGCATCCTGAATTTCGCCCCGATCATGTTGGAAGTCCCCGAAGACGTGACGGTCAACAACGTCAATCTCGCGATCGAACTGGAAAACCTCAGCTACTTCATCCAGACGTGAGAAGCAGGGTGTCCGTGACGTGATCTGCCCACTCGACCTGGGGATTGGCGCGTCGCTCGCAGCCGCTGTTCTCGGCGGCAATCCGGCAAACCTGGCGGTGCAGCCCTTTCGCGAGATCCTTGCGATTCAAGTTGCCGGGCATGGGTTCACCGATCACAACGCTCGCCTCAATTCCGTCCAAACACAGAAGGCGCAGGAAGTGTGGCAGGAACATCATGTCCCCCACGAAGCAGATGTCCCGCTCGACCGTGCCGCGTCCGACAGAATACTTGATCCAGACCGGTGTCGCGGGCCATCCGAGCCTAGCAGCAGGTTCGAACAGGGTGGAATGAAACGGTTTCACATAGGAGCCGTCCGTGCTGGTGCCTTCTGGAAAAAGCGTCAGCAAGACCCCGCTGCCGACCACGTCCTCGAATTGACGCGCGACTTCGACTGCGTGCGATTTGCTGTTGCGCCGTAGAAAGAGCGTTCCAGCCAGAATCCCAAACCAGCCAAACACCGGCCAATATTTGACCTCCTGTTTGGACACGAAGTTCATCGGCGCAATCGAAGCGAGCAGCGGGATGTCGAGATAGCTCAGATGATTGCTGGCGATGATGCCTTGAGTGGGAAGGGTGCCTTTCACGGTCACCTTGATGTCAAAGGCATGCACAAAATCGCGCGCCACCTTCGCGCTCCACTCTACCAATCGCGGACGTTTGCCCCGATGTCCGGGAAGAACGATGTTTACAAAATAGTTCCAGAAGGCGGAGACCACCGCACGAAGAACCAGAATGAGGCGGCGTGCTCCAAGCTGGATGCTGATCATTTTGTTCATCGGGTTCGCTCCGCGCGGGATGGCGCGGTTTCAAGATCGTGCAGTGTGAGAAAATCAATCGTCCCGAACGCGCTGTCCAAGGCCGGCTCGCCGCATATTCGGGCACCCATGGCCATGTAGGCCCGCAACAGTTTCGGGATTTGCGGAGCAATCGGCGACACCTTGTCCATGGGGCATCGATAGGCAGCCGTGGGGCGGGTCCGAAAGCGCGTCTCCGCAAGCCCGTGGCGGCTCAAATGCGCGTAGGCTGCGGCGCCGGTCCCCGGGTCCGTGGAAGAAAGGGAACTGCATCCGATGAGGTAACGGGCGCCTCTGGCCGTGGCGTATTCCAGAATGCCTTTCCAGAGCAGGCCGAGCACGGACATGTTCCGATGCTGGCTGGAGACGCAGGCGCGGCCCAGTTCAACAATCCGGTCCAGGACCGACACAAAGGGCGCGAATTCGAATTCGGTGGCGCTGTAGAAACCTCGATTCGCCGCGGCCATGGCGCCGGTTTGCAGGCGATAGGTTCCGACGATGTCACCGCTGGGAACATGCTTCACGACCAGATGGTCGCAAACGGAATCAAACGGATCCTCGTCCCGCAGCGTGTTGTAGGATTCCTCCAGGCCCTCGCCAAGTTCCAGGTTGAAGACCAGGAAGCGGAGGGTCTGGGCTTCATGGATCTCCTGTTCAGTCGCCGCGAGTCCGACTGTATAAAGAGAGGTGGCGGTGCCGCTTGCCAGGATTCGGTTTCCGGCGCGGTCACCCGAGTAAGGAAGCGCATTGGTTGCGTTCATGTTCCTGAGGGTGCGACCACGAGGCGAACTCCACTGAATCGAATTGCCGGCTTCCGACATTGATTCGTTCGATGCGCCCGCTCGCATGTCGGTGACGTTTATACGTTCGGGCGCGGCTCTGCGGACAGGTGTCAATTGTCAAATGCCCGCTGCGGAATTGTGGCGAATGTTACGAACCTGCGGACAGGCCTTCGACTGGCGAATTTCCGGTGAACTATTCGTAACGAAGCGCCTCGATGGGATCGAGCCGCGCCGCCTTGATCGCCGGAAAAAGTCCGGCAATCACGCCGACGAAGGCGCTGAACACAACGGCCAGGACCATGGCCCCCGGCGTGATGACCGGTGAGTTCGCAGTGGATGAAACGGAATCAATCAGAGTTACCAGTCCGTAGGAGGCTCCCAACCCGACCAAGCCGCCCAGAATTGAAAGCGCGGTGCTTTCGGCAACGATCTGGATGAAGATCACCGTGTCGGTCGCGCCCACGGCCTTACAGGTCCCGATCTCGCGAATGCGCTCGTTGATACTGGCCAGCATGATGTTCATGATGCCGATTCCGCCGATGAGCAGGCTTAATCCGGCGATGATGCCGCCGCTGAGGCGCGCGTTCCGAATCCGCTTGTTGATGTCGTCGAGCTTGTCCTCGTTGGAGCGAAACGTGAAATCCTCGATCCCACGGTGCGTGAGCATGAGGATGTTGCGGGCCTGTTGCAGGGCGGGGCGCATCAGCGCGAGATCGACGACCTTGATATCGACATCGGTGAGACGCGGGTCCGGCTGTTCGTTCACGCCCGATGCCGCACGAAAGCGCAACCATGCGGTGTTGAGAGGGATATGGATGACATTGTTCTTGTGCACGAAGGCGTAATTGGCCGTGGAGCCCCAGCCTTTTCGCCGGTTCGGACCGGACTGCTTCTTTTCCTCCTCGGCGGCCCGGGCGGCGAGTTCGCGCTCCTTTCGCTCCTGCTCGCTCTCATAAAAGCGATACATGCCGATGATGGTGAAAGGTTGATTCATGATGGTGATTTCACGGCCGACAGGAACGATTTCACGGCCGAGTTCCTCGGGTGAACCGAACAGCAGATTGCGGATGCCCGCGCCGATCACACAGACATTGCGAGCCTGCTCATCCTCAAGCCCGGTGAAGAAGCGGCCGTGTTCGATCTCCATCAGATTCATTTCCAGCACATCGGGCCAGACGCCGACGCATTCCGAGGCCCGGGCGCGTTTTGATCCCTGTCCGATCAGTGCGCGGCCGAGACTGATCTCGGGATTCACCGCGCGGATCAACGGCGCCTCCTTCAGGGCGTAGGCGTCGATGATGGTGCGCCCGGTCGCCTGATCCGCGAGATGCTCCTGATGAGGCGGAACGTCCTCCTCCCGGATCAGCACCTTGTCCAGGCCGCCAAAGGCGATGATGGACTCCTTCATCCCGTTCTCCATTCCCTTCACGATGGCAGCCATCGCGACGAGACTGGCCACGCCCAGGACGATTCCGAGCATGGTCAGGAGAGATCGCCCCTTGTGCGCCCAGATCTCCTTCAACCCGATTTGGATGATGCTCAGAAGATTCATCAACTCAGCTGAAACGCAGGGCCTGGATCGGATGGAGACGCGACGCCTTGATGGCGGGGAGCAGGCCGGCGGCGATTCCCACCGCGACGCTGCACGAGAACGCGACGGCCATCGGCGTGAAGCTCATCACCGGATCATTTGACTCGGGTGTGATGTTGCGAAGCAGGTCGATCAGCCCGATTGAGGTGCAAAGTCCAAGCAGGCCTCCGAGCACGGCGATAAAGGTGCTCTCGACAAGGATCTGCACGAACACGTCCAGGGTGGTCGCCCCCACTGATTTTCGAAGGCCGATTTCGCGGACGCGTTCCGAGATGCTCGCGAGCATGATGTTCATGATGCCGATGCCTCCGACGAGGAGGCTGATGGCGGCGATGATTCCGCCGCTTCTCCGGGCGTCGGCAATGGCCGTGGTGATCTCGCCCGCGTCGTCCTCGCGGGTCCGAAATTCGAAATCCTCAATGCCGTTGTGCGTGAACATCAGAACGTTCCGTGCCTGTTGCAGAGCCGCTTCAAGATGATCCGCGTTGTCGATCTCAACCTGGAGCGTGGTCAGTTGGGCGTCGGAACCGGAGCGGGCATTGGCGTCCGTCCTGAACTTCAAAAGCATCGTGTTTAGAGGGATGTAGATGGATTTGTTCTTCAGGCGAAAAATGATGTCGTCGCGCAGATTGGTTTTCTTTGGCTCGCGACCCACCGCGAGGAGCATCGCGTTCTCCCGCGCCAACGATTCCCGCTTCTTGCGAAAGCTTTCGCTTTCGTAGTGCGGGAACATTCCGATGATCGTCAGCGGTTGATCGTTGACGACGATCGTCCTGCCGATCGGGATGACCTCGCGTCCGACCTGATCCGGAGCGCCGAACAATTCGTTGCGCACCTCCGTTCCGATCACGCAGACGCTGCGCGCCTCCTCGTCGTCAATCTCGTTGAACATGCGGCCGTGGGCGATCTCGTGCCGTTCGATCGCGAGCACGTCGGGCCAGGTGCCCGCGAATTTGTAAGGGCGGCAGCGCTTGCCTTGGTGCCGGGCAAGCGCTCCCTTGCGAAAGCCCCAGACCTCGATCAGCGGCGTGATCCGTCGAAGGAGCGGGGCGCTTTGGCGCAGGGTGTAAACGTCGTGCATGGTGACCCCGGTCGCCTGGTCTGCCAGGTGGCGCTGGTGCAGCGGCAGGTCGTCCTCATGTTCGATGCGGATGCCTCGCAGGCCTCCCGCCTCCTCCAGGGACTCCTTCAGGCCGTTCTCCATTCCTTTCACCATGGCAGACATGGCGACCAGACTTGAAACCCCCAGAATGATGCCGAGCATGGTGAGAAGGGATCGGAACTTGTGGGCCCAGATCTCCTTGAAACCGGTGGCGATGGTGTTCCAAAGCGTCATCGGCGAAATTCACCTGTCGATGCCCGCAAGCCGTTTGTCGATGTTTAGGGCGATCTTTCCGTCGCGAATTTCAACCCGGCGCGGGGTGATGGCGGCGATGCCCGGATCATGGGTCACCAACACGAGTGTCCGTCCTTCGGCATGCAGATCATGGAAAAGGTTCAGGATCAGCTCGCCTGTGTGGGAATCGAGGTTTCCCGTCGGTTCGTCGGCAAAAATGATGCGGGGATCGTTCACCAGAGCCCTGGCGATGGCGACGCGCTGTTGTTGGCCTCCCGAAAGTTCGGAGGGACGGTGTTTGCGACGATTGTCGAGTTGCACCAGGCGCAGGGCGCTCATAGCACGCTCGCGGCGCTCTTTCGCGGAAGTGCCGCTGTAGATCATCGGCAGCTCGACATTTTGAAGAATGTTCAACTTGGGCAGCAGGTTGAAGAATTGGAAAACGAACCCGATCTTTCGATTTCGAACCGCCGCAAGTTGTCTCGGTGAGGCCGATTGGATCATCTGACCGTCGAGCGAAAGTGTTCCAGAGGACGGACTGTCAAGGCAGCCCAGGATGTGCATCAGAGTTGATTTGC
>JADHOF010000033.1 GCA_016779125.1 Verrucomicrobiia bacterium
TCGACGAAGTCGCCGCCGACGAGCAGCGCGCCCTGCCGGTTGGGACGGGTACGGGCTGCGAGGTCGGGCGGGATTTCGCGAAAGACGACGCGGGCGATGTTGAAGGTTGAAATGGTGAGACCGGCGAATGGCGGGTCGAGTTCGAAGGCGGTGTCGTTTGCCCGGCGGACTTTGGCGTCCAATACGGTGCCGTCGCGCAGCACGATTCCCGGGCGAAGGCCGATTTCCGTGGCTTCTGCGACCTTGTTTTCCGTGAGTCCGACGGCGTCGGTGATGAGGATGAGACTGCTCAGAGGCTGGCGTTTGCCGTCCCGTCCCGCCCATTCGACCCGCAGCCCGGCGTCGCCGGAGTTCTCGTAGTATTCGACGCGGAGCTCGTGCAGCGCGGAGGCGTCCAAGCGGAGGGTGCCCTTGTTTTCCGTGAGAGAATGGTCGGACCAGTTCGCGATGATCTGCTTGTCGTCGATGAAGAGACGGACCCCGTCGTCGGAGTAGGTGAAGAATTCGTAGTCCTCCGTTTCAGGCACTTGAAAATGTCCCGACCAACGCGCGCTGAATCCGTCGTTCCGCCAGTCGGGGAAGGGGCCTCCTTCGTGCCATTGGAAGGAAAGGTCGGTGTCGACCCGAACGCGGGGTTTGCCCTCGAAGGCGTTTCCCTCGAAATACTGTCCCAGCAGGCCGAACTCGTTCGTCCGCCTGGCGCGAAGTTCCTCGGGCCAGATGGCGTCCGCAGCATCGACAAGGATTGATTTGAACGCGCCGGGTGTCGCCTTGTGCAGGGTGCCGTCCCCGGCCTTGAGCGCCAGCCCCTCTCCCGTTGAAAACGAAAAAACGCCCTCGATCTCGGTGCCGTCGGGGAGCGTGAGAACGCCGGCTGAGAGAACGGCGGGAAGCAGGGCGGACAGCAGGAGGGCGCGAAGCATCATCGTTGGTAAAGCGGAATGTAGTGGTAGGGCATCGAGAGGATCATCGTATAGACAGCGGTGGTGAAGGTGGCTCCGACGCCGCCGCGTCCGCGCGCCTCCCAATAGATCGCGCCTTTGTCGTCGATGACCTGATCCAACAGGATGTTTTTGACGTCGGCGTACCACTTCTTCCAGGTGTCACCGCCGATCATGTATTGGGCCGGGGCGGCGTAGAAGTTGCCGTAGGTGAACCATTCGTGATCGGCCCGCTGTGCTTCAAAGAGGAACTTTGATCCCGCCTTGACCATGGGATCCTCATAGAGGCCGCAGACCTGCAGGGAATAGATGGCGGCGGCCGTTCGGGCGAAACCGGCTTCGCGGTTCGGCTGGTAGCAGAAGCCGCCTTCGTCCTCCTTGTAGCAACGCTTCACGTAGGCAACTGCGTCGTCGATGGTCTTTTGCGGCACGTCGAGACCGGCGTTTTTGGCACCCCGGATGGCGACGAGCTGGAGGACTGTCACGGAGATGTCGGCGTCCTTGGCGATGGGCCGGTAGCGCCAGCCGCCCTCGTGGCCTTCGGCGTCGGCCTGCGCGCTGACGATCAGGCGCACGACGCTTTGCAGTTTGGCAAGAATCGTCGGGGAGCGGGACTGTCCGTAGAGTTCGGCGAGCGCGATCGTCGCGATGCCGTGCGAATACATGTACTGGCCGTCGCGGCCGCTGCCGTAGAGACCTTCCGGCGAGATGATGTCGAGCAGGTAGTTCATGCCGCGCGTGACGGATTCGCCGAACTCGCCTTCGCCGGGAAGATGTCCGGCCGACTGGAAGGCCATGAGCACGTAGCCGGTCATGGCGATGTTGTATTTGTTGCGCTCCTCGGACGCACTCCACGAGCCGTTCGGCTGCTGTTTGGAGGCGAGATAACGGAGGGCACCGTTGATGACGCGTTCGGCCTTTTTATCGACGGTGACCTTGGCCGGCTCGGCAGTTTGAGCAGGGGTGCTCGTGGCAAGCGTCCACGCCGACGCGGCGAGAAGCAGGGTGATGAAAAGGCGGGGTGGTATGGCTTTGATCATTTGCCTGTTTTGCCCGGTTCGTCGGACAGGTTCTTCAGATATTGCTCGATCAGCGGGCTGAATTCGTCGGGATAACGCTCGCCCATGGATTGCAGGATGGCGTTGCGTTCGCGGGCTGGGAGGCCGATGAAGAGGTTTCGGTCGGCCACCTGTCGACGGCGTCCGTCGGCACCGCCTTCGCCATCGTAGTTGCCCTTGTCTCCGTTGCCCTGACCGTCCTTTGAATCATCCTTGGCCTTGTTCTTGCCCGGGCCTTTGGCTTCGCCCTTGCCCTGCTGTTTGCTTTCACCCCGCCCGCCTTCGCCTTGCGCCATTTGCTGGGCCTGCTCGGACTGATTGCCGAGGCCCTTCTGAGCGAGGGCCAGTGCGGACGCGGCCTGGCTGAGGGTTTCCTGCGCGATCTGCGCCTGTTCGCTGGCGGAGCGGGCCTGATTGGCGGACGCCTGGGCGGAAGCGGATGTGAGGGCCTGTTGAGCCTGGCGGAGGGCGAGTTGGGCATCGAGCGGAAGACCGCTGATCTGTCCGGAAGCGACCGGCGCGATCATGGCGTTGGCCTTGTCGAGCGGTTGCGTCGCCTTTTGAACCGACAGCTTGGCCAACTCCTGGGCGAGATCTTTTAGGTCGCCCTGATCCTTGGCGAGTTGGGCCAGTTTTTCCGCGTCGGCCTTGGCGCTGCCCGCGGCCTTCGCCGCCTCGGCGAGCCGGGATTGGGCCTTGGCCATTTCGCCGCTCGCCGCCGCGAGATCGTTCTTTGCGACCTGGGCCGCTGCTGCGGCGGCGGATTTTTGCGCCGCCGCGAGAGGCTGGTTGGATGCGGCCTTCCCGGCTGAGTCGGCGACTTCGCCGGCGAGATTCTCCTGCTGCTTGCGGAGGAACTCCGCGAGGCTGGCCGGGCGGGCGAGTTCGTTGGCGGCCTTGTTCACCTCCAGTTGTGCCTGGGTGACGGCTTCGGCGGCCTGGGCGAGCATGTCGGGTTTGGCCTCCTCGGGTTTGCCGAGCGCCTTGTTGAGTTCTTCCTTCTTCTGCTCGATCGCGAGACGGGCCGATTGGAGATCGTTGATGGCCTTGGACTGTTCCTGCCGGGCTTTGGCGGCGTCGGGCTTCTGAAGGCTTTGGTCGGCGGCGGCCATGTTTTGCTGTGCCCTCTTCAGATCTTCGGCCGCGCGAGGGGCGTCGTTGGCTGCTTCCGTCGCGGCGGTCGCGGTCTGGGTGGCGAGCTGGGCCTGTTTGGGCGCGATCTGTTTTGTTTCGCTGGCGCTGGACGTCTTGGGGGCTTCGGCGGCCTTGGCTGTCTCCAGCTGGACGGCTTGTTGTTGTTGGATGAGTTCGGAAACCTTTTTCCCCAGCTGATCGAGTTTGTTGAGTTGCTCTTCGGCCTGGGCGAGGCGGGAGACCTCTTCGGCAAGTTGTGATTCGGCCCGTTTGAGGGCGTCCGCCGCAGCCTGGCGGCTCGCCGGGGCGTCGAGTTCCGCCGCCATGGCTCCGGCCGCCTTCTCCATCTGCTTGGCGGCTTCGGCGAGGGATTCTGCCGCGGATTTCAAAAGCGGGATGGCCTTGATCTGCGCCTCGGCGGTCTTGGTTTTCAAGATCGATTGCGGGGCGGATTTTGAGGCCAGCTTGTCGGGTTGTTTTGCGGCTTCCCGCGCTTCGCGGTTGAGGATGTCCTGTGCCTTGTTGAGTTCCTGGACGTCGGTGAGGAGCTTCCGCATCTGCTGCAGTTTGTCTTCCGGTTCGGCGGACTGCTTCTCGGCCTCCTCAAGCTGTTGTGCGAGGTCTTTCCGGGCTTCGGCCATTTTGTTCAGGGCCTCGAACTGTTTTTCAATGACGGCGTCGGGTTGTGATTTTGAACGGCTCGAACCGGTGTCGTTCAGCTTGGCGCGCGCCTCCTGCATTTTGGTGATGGCGTCCTTGAGGGCGGAGGCGGCCACGGGGGCGACTTCCTCGACGTCTTCGCGCACCGCGTCGGTCTGATCGACGAGCTTCATCTGCTCTTTTTCGATCTCTTCCTTGAGATCGTCGGGCGGGCGTTTTTCCGTGAGCGCGTTGGATTGTTCCGCGACGCGGGTCTGCTGGGCGATGGCTTGATCGAGTTCCTTGATGGCCTCCTTGAGAATCTGCGTCTTGTCGCGGTCGGGGCGGAGCATGCGCGCAAGTTCAACGAACAGGTCGCGGGCGCGTTTCTCGTTGCCTGCAGCGCTGAGCAGACTGGAGACCTTGAGGTCGTCTGTGGCGGAAGAGGCGAGCAGGCGAAGCTGTCCGTCGCGGGCGAGGGTGGCGGCGGCGCGGGGTTTTTCGGCGGCGATGCCGTCCATCTCGGCGGCCACCTTTTCGAGTCGATCCAGGAGGGAATTGGCTTCCGTGTTGATGGTGTCCTGCTCGGTGGACTGGAGCTGGAGGGCGATTCGGTGGGATTCCTTTGAGCGCCGCGCGTCGCGTCCGAAGGTCGCCTTGGCGAGTGCGATGGTCTCGTGGAGGTTGACGCCCTGGCGGCGGCCGAGGACGCCGAATCGGCGGGCCAGTTCGCGGAGGATCTGTTGGCGCTGATATTCGAGGAGGAGGTGCTTGAGCTGCACGGTCACGTTTTTCTGTCCGGCGAAGGCGTTGAGCGTGTTGTTGCTGGATTCTTCGGGATCGACGCTGGTGCGCGCCTGTTGAAGGAGGCCGATGACCTGGCGGATCTCCTTTTCCGTCAGTTGTCCGAGCACGCCTCGAATCGCCTTCAGCACGGAGACGTCGTCACCGGCCAGGCCGTTGCGTTCGTATTCGTCCACGATGACGTCAAGCTGCAGGCCGACGCGTTCCGTGGTGGCACGGATTTCCTCCTGCCGCAGTTCCTGTTGAAGAAGGAGGTCGGCGGGGTTGAATTCGAGGGCGGCCTCCACGGTGGCGGCAGGCAGCAGACCGCAGGCGAGCGCGCCCGTGGTGAAGGCGATGATCAGGAGGCGGTGGATAGGATTCATATTCGGGCGCAAGAGGGGTTGGAGTCTACCGGCGCGGATTCGGGTGACAATCGGTTTTCCACCGGTAGAGGGTGGTTTCGACGGGGGCGGAGGGAGGTTGTTCAGAATATGAACGAGGCCGGTTTACCCCGGGGCTTCGGCTGGAAAGGGTTCGCGAAACAGGTGGAGTATTTCCGGATTGCCATTCCGAGCCACGCCGGAAAGGGTCTCGTCCGCCCCATGAATGTCCTGCCGCCCAGTTTGGAAAATGTGACCCGTCCGGTCTCGACGGCGCTCGCGGTGCGATTGAGCGGAGTGACCAAGACCTTCGGCAAACAGGTCGCGGTGGACGATTTGTCTCTCGAAGTTCCCGAGGGCTCGATCTACGGATTTATTGGCCCGAACGGTTCGGGAAAAACGACCACGATCCGGATGATCCTTCACATTTTTCATCCGGATTCGGGCGCGGTCGAAGTTTTGGGCGAGCGTTCGACGCGCTCGGCGAACGACCGGATCGGTTACCTCCCGGAAGAGCGCGGGCTTTACAAGAAGCAGACCGTGCGGCGCGCGCTGGGGTATTTCGCGGCACTCAAGGGGATGGGACGGGCGCTCGCGAAGTCCGAAATGGAGCGCTGGCTGGAGCGGATGGAATTGACGGAGCACGGGGATAAAAAGATCGAGTCGCTCTCGAAGGGCATGGCTCAGAAGATCCAGTTTGTCTCGGCCGTGATCGCGAAACCGCGCCTGCTGATTCTGGATGAACCGTTTTCCGGTCTGGACCCGGTGAACATGGAGGTGATCCGCGAGGCGATACTGGATCTGCGCCGGCAGGGGACGACGGTGATTTTTTCGACCCACGACATGGGGGTGGCGGAAAAGATGTGCGACCGCATTTTCATGATCTTCAAAGGACGCAAGGTTTTGGATGGGGACTTGAAGGGGATCAAGGCGGCCTACGGGACCAATGTCTACCATATCAGCGGTGATGGTGATCTGGGCTTCCTGGACTCATTGGCCGGGGTGGAGCATGTGCGTGATCTTGGGCAGGTCCGGGAGGTGCGATATGCGGGGGATTCCCAGGTCCTGCTGAAGGAGCTGACCTCGCGGGTCCGGGTAAGGCATTTCGAAATCGCGAGTCCGTCCCTGCATGACATCTTCGTTCGAATCGCGGGACCTCAGGCGGCGGAGGTGACCCATGGATAAGGTGCGCCGGGTGGCGATCGGCGAATTTTTGAACGCCGTTCGTAGCAAAGCCTTTGTGATGAGCCTGCTGGCCCTGCCGATCATGGCGGGATTGGCGGTGGGGCTGCAAATCTACGCGGGAAAGAAGGTGGACATGACGCCGCGCAAGTTTGCGGTGGTGGATCGAACCGGGAAGTTGTTTGAGGTGATCAAGACGGAGGCGGGCGAACGGAACGCGAGATTGGGTGAAGTCCCGGCCGCGCTCGAGGGGCTCAAGTCCGTGCTGCCTCCGCAGCCGCACTTTACGCCCGTCCAGTTCGATCCGGAAGACCGTGACGCCACGGCCTTGGAGCTGGAACTATCGCAACGTGTCCGGAAAAAGGAGTTGTTCGCGTTTGTCATTGTCGGGCCGGAAGTGTTCGACCCGGACGCCCAAACGAACCAGGTGGTCCAGTACTTCACCCTGACGCCGACCTTCAACGAGCTGCCAAGCTGGATTCAGCGAACGATCAACGACGAACTGCGCCGGGTGCGGCTGGAGGGCGCCGGGCTTGATGGCGGGCTGATCCGAAAGCTGAGTCGCGGGGTGGAGTTTGATCGGCGGGGCCTGGCCAGGAAGACGAGCGACGGAAAGGTCGAGAAGGCCAAGAAGGAGGACAAGGTCAAGACGATCCTCGTCCCGATGGTTTCCATGCTGCTCCTGTTCATGATTGTGATGACCAGCGCGCCGATGCTGATGAATTCGGTGTTGGAGGAGAAGATGAACAAGGTGGCCGAGGTGCTGGTCTCGGCCGTGTCGCCGTTTGAGCTGATGATGGGCAAGCTGATCGGCTGTGTGATGGTTTCGGGCACCTTGTCCTTTTTCTACCTGGGCTCCATCTTCGGTTTCCTGGCCAAGTCCGGATTGCTGTCCTATGTGCCGTGGGATCTGGTCGGCTGGTTTTTTGTGTTTCAAGTGATGGCTCTGTTCATCTTCGGGTCGATCTTCCTGGCGATCGGGTCCGCCTGCAGCGAGATCCGTGACGCGCAGAGTCTGATGTTTCCCGCGATGATTCTGGTGATCGTGCCGATGTTGGTCTGGCTGCCGATCGTGCAGTCGCCTCATTCCCCTTTCGCGGTGGTGATGTCCCTGATTCCGCCCTTCACACCGACCCTGATGATGTTGCGGCTGGCGACGCCGGCGGGGGTGAGCTGGTGGGAGCTGTCTCTCGCGTTGGTGCTGACCGGGGGCTTCATGGTTTTCTGCGTGTGGGCGGCTTCGAAGATCTTTCGGGTGGGGATCCTGGCGCAGGGGCAGGCACCGTCGCTGGTCCGCCTGCTTTCGTGGATCGCGTCGAAGTGATCGTTTCAGGGTTTTCCCGATCGGGTAATCAGGTGAACGCATGCTTGGCTTGCCCGTGCCCGCCGCCTAGATTGGGGGCAGACCAAACCAGCGAATGAACGCCAACGGGATACTCCGAGAGCACTGGCTGCACGTAGCCTATCATTTCGTCATCGACGCGATCATCTTCATTGTGTCGTTCGTTGTCGCGGCGAAGGTAGTTCTCATTGAATACCAGTTTGCGGTGCGCCTGATGGACTATGTTCCGGCGCTTCTGTTGGGATCCTTCGTTTTTCCCTGCATGGTCTATATCTTCGGGCTGTATTCGCCGTTGAGCGGGAAACAGCGATTGATGGCGCGATCCGTCATTCTGGGGGCATGCCTGGCGCTGACGGCGTTCATGATGTTGGGCCTCTATTACATCAACAAGTCGACCTCGATCGGGCGCGGTGTGAGCCTGTGGGGATACGCCATCAGTTTCGCCGGGGTGTTGATTCATCACTTTTTCATCCTTCGAGCCTTGCGGGAGCAGAAGGAGCGGGTGGCTTTCATCATGACCTGCACCTTCGACGAGTTGGAGGCGCGTTTCTTTCAGTCGCTTGGTACGGAGCACATGGAGTTGGTCGGCCTGATCCACTACGACGACTACAAGCCGATTGGAGAGATGCGGGTTCTGGGCAAGGTGAGCGCTCTTCAGGAGATCGTGAAGCGCGAGAAGATTCATCGCGTCCTTTGCACCAGCAAGAGCATCAGCGACCCGGCGATGTGCAAGGCCTTCTGCGAGCTGCGGTATTCCGGCATTCAGGTCATGCCGCTGGTCAGCCTTTTCGAGGAGGTGCATCAACTTGTCCCGCTGGAACTGATCACGGCCGAATGGCTTCTGACCGCGAGCGCGTTGCCACACATGCTTTACATCAAGAAGCTGAAGCGCGGCTTTGATATCGTCTCCTCCCTCGGTCTGCTGCTCGTCAGCGCCCCGGTGCATCTGCTTGGAATGATGTTGGTCAAGTTGACCTCGCCGGGGCCGATTTTTTATCGGCAGGTCAGGGCGGGGCAGTTCGGGCGGCCGTTTTCGGTGATCAAGCTGCGCTCCATGCGCGTCGATGCCGAGAAACATGGCGCTGTATGGTCCGTGCAGGGCAAGGATCCGCGGGCAACCCCGGTCGGGGCTTTCCTGCGCAAGTACCGGATCGACGAGCTGCCGCAGTTGATCAACATCCTGAAGGGCGAGATGTCGTTCGTGGGTCCTCGCCCGGAACGTCCGGTCTTTGTCGAGGAATTGGCCGACCAGATTCAATATTATCAGGAGCGCCTGATGGTGCAGCCGGGGCTGACCGGTTGGGCGCAGGTGAATTACCCTTACGGTTCGTCCGTGGAGGATGCCAAGTGGAAGCTGGAGTACGACCTCTACTACATGAAGCACATGAGTCTGTTTCTCGACCTGTTCATCCTGCTGGACACCATCCGCATTGTGATTCGCGGCGGAATGTCCGCCGAGGCCGTGGACCGGTTGCCTCGCTACGAGGCGATCTGGTTCTTTCGCGTGTTGGACGGCAAAGAGAACCAGTAGCCCGCACCATTCCCCCGACACAGCCAATGTCCGAAGACAACCGCCCCATCGAGTCGCTTCGTCACCAGTACGAGGTGGAAAAGGATCTCCATCGACGTCTGATGGAGTCCACACGCGAAAACCGGCCTGCGCTTTTTTCCCAGCTTTACGGGGAGTTGTTCGAGCGGGTGAAGGATCATCCCCGTCTGACCCGGCGGGAAACGGCCGAGGACAGCGCCAAAGCGGTCGAGGCGCGCATGAAGCTGTTGCGCCCGTATCTCAAGGGTGTGAAGACCTTTATGGAAGTCGCGCCGGGAGACTGCCGGCTGGCCTACAAGGTCTGTGATGTTGTCGACAAGGTCATCGCGATCGATATCTCGGATCAGAGCGGGGAAAAGAAGGACGTGCCGGAGAATTTCGAGCTGGTGATCTATGACGGCTACGAACTGGGCGTTCCCGAAAACTCGGTGGACCTGGCATTCAGCTACCAGTTTCTGGAGCATATCCATCCCGAGGATCACGAGTACCATTTCGAGACGGTCCATCGCGTCTTGAAGCCGGGCGGGTTGTATGTTTTCGACACACCGCACCTGTATTCCGGACCGCACGACGCCTCGCGAGGATTCACCTACATCCACGAGGGCATGCACCTGAAGGAGTGGACCTATCGCGAGATGTTCGCGCTGGTCAAAAAGACCGGATTCAAGGAGTGCTTCACCTATCGGTTTGGCACGCCGAGGGAGAGCGGTCTTTTCAATATGGGAACGCTGTGCGTCGAGGGGCTTTTCGGCATGCTGCCTTTGGCGCTGCGGCAAAAGTTGAGCGATCGCGTCTTCAAGGGCGTGACGATGCTCGCCCGCAAGTAAGCGGATGCGTCCCGGTTTCCGTGATGAAACTCCTCGTCGCCCTGGCACTGGTCGCGTTGCTCGGCGCGTTCTTCCTACCGATGGAGTTTTCGGTGGACAGGGAATTCTGGCGAACCCTGATGGACGTGTCGCATCTGCCGCTTTTCGCCCTGATCACCGCCTTCTGCTTTGTGTTCACACCGGCCCGGCTGGATCGGTTTCGGCGCTGCCGCAACGCGTTCGTCGCGGGGGCTATCCTGTCGATCGCGATCGAGCTGTTGCAGCCCTTCACCGGTCGTTCCCAGAGCATGCTGGATCAGCTGTATGGAATTGGCGGTGCCGCCTTCGGGGCTTTTTTGCTGTACATCTGGCCGATGCGGCGCGAGCCCCGGATCTGGTTTGTGGCCGGTTTGTCGGTGGTGATTTTTTGCGTGGCGGCGGTCGGTCCCATCTGGCGCAAACACAAGTTGCTGGCGTTGAGGTCGGAGCAGTTTCCGGTGTTGGGGAATTTTGAGAAGCCGGATGATTTCCTGTTGTGGCGTCCGAACTATTATTCCTACACCGGTGCCGGTCGTTATGACTGGGTGACCAATTTCGTCACGGAGGGGACATTTGCGATGGAGGTGGACGCCTCGATCGGAGGTTGGCCCGGTGTGGACTTCGACGCCGGGGGGCAGGACTGGAGCGGCTATCAGGCGTTGGCGTTTGATTTGTACAATCCCGGTTCGGATTTTATTCTCCGGATGCGGATCGACGACGCCGGGGATTGCAACGGATATGGAAACCGTTTCGATCACGAGCTGCCCGTGTCGAGCGCTTGGAACAACATCTCTATTCCGATGGAGGAAATCCTGCGCGGACCCCGGAGCCGCGAGCTGAATCTCACGGAGATCCGCCGGGTGGTGATTTTCATCAGCATCGCCGACGGGCCGCGGAAATTCTTTCTGGACAACATCCGGCTGACGAAGGGAATGGCACCATGAAAGTGGCTTATGTGACGATGGACTCGCCCGACGATATCCGGGCCTGGTCCGGGCTGGCGCACTACATCGGGGACTCCGTGCGGCGACACGGGGCCGAAGTGATCAACGTCGGTCCCTTGCACCACAAGGAAACCTTTTGGATGCGCGTCAAACGCCGCTGGTACCGCCTGATCGGCCGCAACATGCTCGAAGAACGCGAGCCCGCGATCGTCGAGCAATGGGGCCGTGAGATCGAGGCGCGCCTCGCCGAGATCAAGCCGGACGTGATCTTCAGCACGCACACCTATTACCTGTCTGAGGTGAAGACCGATCTGCCGATGGTCATCTTCTGCGATTCGAACTTTTCCAGCCTGCTCGATTTTTATCCCTACTATCGGAATCTGCCCGAAGCGACCATTCGCCGTGGTCACGCCTGGGAGAAGAACGACCTGGAACGTTGCTCGCGGGTCCTCTATGCCTGCGACTGGGCCAAGGATTTCGCGGTGAGGGATTACGGCATCGATCCGGACAAGATCGACGTCATTCCGTTCGGGGCGAACATCGAGTGCGATCGAACCGAGGCCGATATCGAGGATTACATCGCCCGGCGCCCGAAGGACCGTTGCAGGCTGCTGTTTCTCGGGAAGGTCTGGGAACGCAAAGGCGGCGACATCGCGGTGGCGGTCGCGGATGAGCTGAACAAGGCCGGTCTGCCCACGACGCTCACCTTGATGGGATCGCACCCCCCGCCCGATCGCAAGTTGCCGGACTTCGTTCATAAACTCGGATTTCTAAACAAGGACGATCCGGCGGGACTGAAAAAATTCAACGACACCATCGGAGAATCCCATTTTCTCGTCTTGCCCTCCCGCGCCGAAGCCTTTGGCATCGTCTTTTGCGAAGCCGCCTCCTTCGGCGTGCCGAGTCTGGCGGCGGCTGTCGGCGGTATCACCACGGCGGTCAAGAACGGGGCGAACGGGCAGACCTTTCCAATCGAGGCGACGCCGAAGGATTACGCCGACTACATCTTGGACAAGTTCGCGGACTTCAGCTGTTACGAGGCCTTGGGACGGAACGCGTTCCAGGATTTCAAGACCCGCACCAACTGGGACGTGTCCGGCAAACGGATTTACGATCATCTCCTCGCGGCGGTGGCGGAACATCGCGCGAAGAAGGGTTAGGAACGGCCCGCGTCGTGCAGGGATGGATGGAGCTTACGTTATGAAGAAGATTTTATCAGTAATCGCCGTGGTAATGGCGATCGGCGCGCAAGCGCAGACCGCAGCCGAAAAACTTAATGCCCTGTTTGAGCAGGAGTGGGAATACTCGATGCGGACGAGTCCGGTCTGGGCGTCGATCCTGGGTGATCGGCGATGGAACGACCGTTGGGCTGATCTGAGCCTGCAAGCCCGCGCGGCCCACGAGGTGCATCAACGCGATGTGCTTGAGGAATTGCGGCGCATTTCGACGGGCGAACTCGGGCCCGATGACCGGCTAAATTATGATCTGTTTCATCGCTCCGTCACGGTCGATCTGGAGCGCTCGGCGATGATGCTTTATCTGATGCCTCTGGATCATCGCAACGGGGTGCAGACGATGAACGACACGGCGGACGCCCTCCGCTTTGAAACCCTCAAGGACTACAAGGACTGGATTGCCCGGCTCAACGCGTTCCCGGTTTTTGTGGAACAGACGATGGATCTGATGCGCGAGGGGATTCGGCGCGGCATCGTTCAGTCACGAATCGTGATGGAGCGCGTGCCAAGACAGATCGAGGCGCAGATCGTGGAGGATCCCGAGAAGAGCCCGTTCTACAAGCCTTTCGCAAGATTCGCCCCCGATATTGATGCGGCGGATCAGCTGCGCTTGGAGAAGGCGGCCTGGGCCGCCATCCAGAATCAGGTCGTTCCGGCGTTCCGGGAGTTCAAGACCTTCTTTGTCGACGAATATCTCCCCGCCTGCTTTGGCGAGGTGGGCGCCTGGCAATGGCCGCATGGAAAGCAGGCGTATGATTTTCTGGTGGGCGATTTCACCACCACGGACATGACGGCGGATCAGGTCCATCAAACGGGGCTTCGCGAAGTGAAACGCATCCGGGCCGAGATGGAGGCGATCCGGGAGCGGGTTGGCTTCGACGGGAATCTTTCCGAGTTTTTTGAGCACCTCCGCACAGACCCGAAGTTCTATTACAAGACCGGGGATGAACTTTTGCGGGGCTACATGGCCCTGGGCAAACGCCTGGATCCGTTGATGGTGAAGCTGTTTGGAAAGCTGCCGCGCATGCCTTACGGGATTGAGGCGATTCCGGAACTCATGGCACCCGACACGACCACCGCCTACTACCGCTGGCCGGCTCCGGACGGTTCGCGTGCCGGGACTTATTTCGTGAACCTCTACAAGCCGGAGACCCGGCCAAGATGGGAAATGGTGGCCTTGTCCCTGCACGAAGCCGTTCCGGGCCATCACCTGCAGATCGCCCTCGCGCAGGAACAGAAAGACCTTCCGAAGTTCCGCCGTCACCTCAGTGTCACAGCCTATATCGAGGGATGGGGACTTTACGCCGAATCGCTCGGTGATGAGCTGGGCGTCTTTGAAGATCCTTATGACAAGTTCGGCCAGTTGACCTACGAGATGTGGAGGGCCGTTCGCCTCGTTGTGGACACCGGCATTCACGCCAAGCGTTGGTCCAGAAAAAAGGCGATCGATTTCTTCATGGAGAACGCCCCCAAAACGCGGCAGGACGTCGTTAACGAGGTCGATCGCTACATCGCCTGGCCCGGGCAGGCGCTCGCTTACAAAATTGGCCAGATCAAGATCCGCGAACTGCGCCAACGCGCCGAGGTGAAACTCGGCGAACGCTTCGACCTTCGCGCCTTCCACGACAGGGTTCTGGAATCCGGAGCCGTGCCGTTGAAGATCCTGGAAAACCGCGTGAATGAATGGATCGCGAAACAGTGATCGACCCTTTCGTTCGAGTTCGAGAGCAGTCCATTGACTGCGGACAAGGCCGGCCATCGCAGAGGGTTGTTCGATAGCGGGCTGTTGCGTTTGGAGGGGGGATGCGTTTCAATCCCCGCTCGCATGAAGAAGTCCCTCTCCATTTTACTCGCTCTGGGGTGCGCGTCCGGCGCGGCGCCGGATCTCAACGCGGCCGCGAAGAAGGCCGCTCCGAAACGTCCTGCCAAACCGGCTCAGGTCGGCCCCCGGATCAATGAAAATCAGGCGACACCCGTCGCCCGCATTCGCGCGCCGAAAGGATTCAAGGTCGAGCTTGTGTATTCGGTGCCGGGTGTGGATCAGGGGTCCTGGGTGAATCTGGGCCTGGACAACAAGAATCGCATCATCGCCAGCGACCAGTTCGGCGGTCTTTATCGCTTCCCCGCGCCGAAGCCCGGCAAGCCGGTGGATCCAAAATCGGTCAAAAAGATCCCGGTCGACATCCGCGCGGTGAACGGGATCCTTTGGGCCTTCGACGCGCTCTATGTCGCGGTGAATGACTACGAGCGAAAGATCGACAGCGGTCTTTATCGAATCACGGACTCCGACGGGGACGACGAACTCGACAAGGTCGAGAAGCTGCGGGCGATGGAGGCGCGCGGCGACCATGGCGTGCACGCGCTGCTGCTTTCACCCGACAAGAAATCGATCTACATGATCTGCGGCAACAACGCGGATCTCACCGAGGCGCAGACCTCCCGCGTGCCCCGGGTCTGGGGTGAGGATCATCTGCTTGAGAGCATGCCCGACGGACGAGGGCACAACCGCGGCCGGCTCGCGCCGGGCGGCATCGTCTACAAGATCTCCCCGGACGGCAAAGACTGGGAGATTGTCTCGTCCGGTTACCGAAACATTTTTGACGGTGCGTTCGACCGGGACGGTGAGTTGTTCACCTACGACGCGGACATGGAATATGATTTCAACACGCCCTGGTATCGGCCCACGCGGGTCAATCACGTGACGAGCGGGTCCATGTACGGCTGGCGCAACGGGGCCGGCAAACGACCGGAATGGTATTCCGACACGCTTCCGCCCGTGATCAACATCGGCCCGGGTTCCCCGACCGGCGTCACCTTCGGATACGGCGCGAAATTTCCCGCGCGGTATCAGAACGCGCTCTACATTCTCGATTGGAGCTGGGGCAAGGTTTACGCCGTGCATATGAAGCCCGATGGCGCGGGTTTCAAGGCGACCAAGGAGGATTTTATCACCGGTTCGCCCCTGCCGGTCACGGACGCGATCATTCACCCGAAGGACGGCGCGATGTATATCGCGATCGGGGGACGTCGGGTTCAATCCGGGCTTTATCGCGTCACCTATGAGGGCGACGAGTCCACGGCCCCGGTCAAACACAAACCTGCCAAGTCGAAACAGGTCTCCTTGCGACACAATCTGGAAAAGCTCCACACGGGCGACCACAAGGACGCCATCGCCAAGGCCTGGCCGCATCTGGACAACGCCGATCGATTTGTGCGCTGGGCCGCGCGGACGGCCGTGATGCACCGCCCCGCCTCGGAGTGGGAGAACAAGGCGCTCAAGGAAAAGAATTCCGGCCGACAGGTTGAAGCCCTGTTGGGATTGGCGAAGGTGGCGGGAGTGGATCCGCTTCATCGTTCGGCCGATCACCAGCCCGACGTGAACCTGGGCCGGAAGATCTCCGCCGCGCTCGCGAAGATTGACTGGGGCAAACTTTCCGACGAGCAACGCATCACGCTTGTCCGCGCCTACCAGATCGTCTTCAACCGATTCGGACATCCCGGCAAGGGGGGAGCCGAAGCCGTGTTGGATCAGTTGACGCCCGTCTTTCCGGCGCCGTCCTTCGAGCTGAACTGGGTGTTGTGCGAGACGCTGGCGTGGTTGCAGTCCCCGAGCGTCGCCTATCGAACGATGAACCTGATCGACTCCGCGCTCACGCAGGAAGAGCAGATGCAATACGCCCGCTCGATCCGCTTTGTGAAGATCGGCTGGACCACGGGGCTGCGGGAGCGGTACCTGAACTGGTTCCTCAAGGCCGCGAATTATCGGGGCGGCGCGAGCTTCGCGAAGTTCATCGAATTCATTCGCAACGACGCCGTGGCGAGCATTCCGGCCGACGAGAAGGAAAAGCTCAAGGAGGTGCTCGCACGCAAGCCGGTGATCAAGTCGCCTCTTGAACTGCTTGCCGAGGCCATGGTCGGACGCAGCTATGTCAAGGAATGGAAGCTGGATGAAATCGCTGCTGTCGCCGAGAAGGGCTTGAAGAATCGCGACTTCGCGAACGGTCGCAAGATGTTCGCCGCCGCCGGCTGCTTCGCCTGTCATCGCTTCGGCAATGAAGGGGGCATGATGGGGCCCGATCTGTCGGGCGCGGGCGGGCGCTACAACGCGCGGGATCTGCTGGATCAGGTGGTCAATCCGAGCAAGGAGATCAATGAGCAGTTCGTGCCGATCGTGGTGACGCGGCTCGACGGCACCTCCGAGACCGGCATTGTGACGAATCTGAGCGGCGATGGCGTCACGCTGAACACGGACCTGTTCGATCCCAATCAACGTGTCAGCGTGGATCGCAAGCAGGTCAGGAGCATCGAGCCGTCCAAAATCTCCCCGATGCCGGAAGGCCTGCTCAACATGCTCAATGAAAAGGAGATTTTGGACCTGACGGCCTACATTCTCAGCGGCGGCAACGCGAAGAACGCGATGTTCCGCCAATAGACCGGAGTTCGACTTGTCACAGCCGTGCCGCGCGATGACGCGGCACGGCTTTTTTGTGGTCGCGTTCCTTCGGCGGGAACGCTTGACCTTTGGTTGCGCGGATGAAAGACACAGCGCCGTGCAAGCACCACCGATTCTCGAAGCGCGAAAGTTGACCAAAACCTATCGGAGCGGCGCCGGTGAACTGACCGTTTTGGCGGACGTATCGTTCGAGGTCGAGCGGGGCAGCACCTGCGCGATCCTGGGGCCGTCCGGCAGCGGCAAGACGACTCTGCTGGGGCTTTGTGCCGGCCTGGATCAACCGAGTTCCGGGGATGTTCTGATCAATGGCGCGAGTCTGGGGAATCTCGACGAGGACGCCCGGGCCGCGTTGAGAAATCGCGAGGTCGGCTTTGTTTTTCAGAGCTTTCAATTGATGTCCAATCTCACCGCTTTGGAGAACGTGACGATTCCGCTGGAGCTGCGCGGGGAGCGGAATGTCGCGGATCGAGCGCGGGATCTGCTCGGCCGCGTCGGGTTGGGGGAACGAAGCGGCCATTACCCGACCCAGCTCAGCGGGGGTGAACAGCAGCGCGTGGCCTTGGCGCGAGCCTTCATCAATCAACCCAAGCTGCTGTTCGCGGACGAGCCCACCGGAAATCTTGACGGTGAGACCAGCGGGCGGGTGGTGGATCTGATTTTTGAGCTGAACCGGGAACTGGGAACCGCCCTGATCCTCGTGACCCATGATCTGGAACTGGCCCGAAAAACGGAGCGGGTGATCCGGCTTCGATGCGGTCGGGTGGATCAAGACAGCGGCGCGGCGTCATGAGCGCACCTCCGAAATTTTCAGGGGCGATCTTCAGCAGGTGGACCTGGCTGATGGCGTGGCGGGACAGCCGGCGATCGCGCGGTCGTTTGCTGTTGTTCTCGTCCTCCATCGTCCTGGGCATTGCGGCGATGGTGGCCATCGGTTCCTTTGGGGAGAGTCTGACGGCGGCGGTGGAGGATCAGTCCAAGGCCCTGCTCGGGGCGGATCTGCAGGTGGATTCGCGTCAGGAGTTCGACGACGAGCAACGCGCCTTGTTGGACGGGATCGGGAGCGAGCGTTCCTATCAGACGACCTTTTCATCGATGCTGTCGTTTCCGTTCACCGGAGGATCACGATTGGTTCAGGTGAGAACGCTCACCGGAGCCTTTCCGTTCTACGGGGAAATGGAGGCGGAACCACCCGGGGCTGTCGAAAAGTATCGTCGCGGGGACGGCGTGTTGGTGGAGGAGAATCTACTGCTGCAGTTTGGCGCGAAGGTGGGGGACTTTGTGCAGATCGGCGCGATTCCGATCGAGGTCGTCGGCGCGCTCAAGAAGGTGCCGGGGGAAAACATGGTTTTCGCGACCGTGGCGCCGCGGGTCTTCCTGCCGGAGCAGGTGCTGGAGGCTTCCGGTCTGGTGGGCAACACGAGCATCGCCCGCTATCGATGTTACTTTCGGATCGCAGATCCGCTCGCGCTCGCGTCGGCGCTGGAGCGGTTGAATGCCGTGCGCGGGGAGCATCGTTGGGGCGTGGACACGGTGGACGAGCGCAAGGAGGAGCTTGGGAACGGTCTGCGCAACCTGCATCGGTTTTTGAATCTGGTCGGCTTTGTCGCCCTGCTGCTGGGTGCGATCGGAATTGCGTCGGCGATTCAATTGCATGTGCGGAACAAGCTGGACTCGGTCGGCGTGCTGCGTTGTCTGGGCTGCAGTGTCGGGCAGACCTTTGCGGTCTATTTGATTCAAGGCGCGGCGCTGGGTTTGGTCGGGGTTCTGGCGGGCAGCGGACTCGGCATCGCCGTGCAGCGTTGGTTGCCGTCGGCCTTCGCGGATTTTATCCCGATGGAGATCGGATTCTCGGTGCATTGGTGGGCGGTGATTCGCGCCGCCGGAACGGGCTTCGCCATCTGCATGCTGTTCGCGCTGGTCCCCTTGCTTCGGGTTCGCGCGGTCTCTCCGTTGATTGTGTTGCGGAGAGACGCCGGTATTTCCGGAAAACGGGATCCGTGGTTGATCGTGTTGTACTTCGCCTTGGTCGCGGGCGTGACAGCTTACGCGTGCTCGCAGACGGAAAAGGTGCTGCACGGAATCGGTTTTGTCGGCGCATTGCTGGGAGCCGTCTTGCTGCTGCTGGCCGTGTCCAGGCTCATCAGCTTGGCGGCGCGTCTCCTGGCGGGGCGCGCGTGGTCGTTTCCGGTTCGGCAGGGAATGGCGAACCTTCACCGTCCGAACAATCGCACGAGTCTGCTGATGCTCGCGCTGGGGCTGGGAACCTTCATGATCCTGACGATCTATCTCGCGCAGTTCGGGTTGGTGCGCGAGCTGACGCCGAGCGGGGAGAACGCGAAGCCGAACGCGATCCTGTTCGATGTGCAGGCGGATCAGGTCGAGGGCGTGCAACGAATTCTGGACGGGCAAGGATTACCGATCCTGGATGTTTCGCCGGTGGTGACACTGCGGGTTCACGCGGTGAAGGGAAAGACCGTCGAGGAGTTGTTGGGCGCGCGGGAGAAGTCCCGGATTGAGGAAGGTTCTCGGCGGGGCCCGCGAGGACGGAGGAATCCCGCCTGGGTGTTGCGGCGGGAATACCGATGCACCTATCGGGAGACCTTGGCGGACGGGGAAAGCATTCTGCGGGGCGAATGGGTTGCCCGGGCAAATTTCGACGACGAAATCATCCCGGTCTCGCTGGAGGAAGGGATCGCGCGTGACCTGAGCGTGGATATCGGGGACGAGATCGAGTTCGACATCCAAGGTGTGCCGCTGAAAACGCGCGTGGCAAATCTGCGCAAGGTGGAATGGCGTCGGGTGCAGGCGAACTTCTTCGTGGTGTTTCCGGCGGGGGTGCTGGACGACGCGCCGGGATTCTCGATCATCACGACACGGGTGGCGGACGCGCAGGCCTCCGCGGCGATGCAGAGCGCCGTGGGCAAGGCCTATCCGAATGTGTCCTCCATCGATCTGATGTTGGTGCTGGACGTCGTGAACGGCATCGTCTCGAAAATCACGTTCGGCGTTCGGTTCATGGCCTTTTTCACCGCCCTGACCGGCGTGCTGCTGCTGATCACCGCGACCCTGAACAGCCGTTACCAACGCTTTCGTGAAAGCATACTGCTCCGCACGCTTGGGGCTTCGCGCCGGCAGATCTTATGGATTCAGTTTGTCGAGTTCAGCCTGCTCGGAATCATGGCGAGCCTGGCCGGAATTCTGTTGGCGGTCGGAGGGCAATGGGCGGTGACGCGCTTTGTGTTTGAGGTGCCGTTCGTCTTTCCCGCATGGCATGTCGCGGCCGCAGTCGGCGCGAATTACCTGATCACGCTTGCCGTGGGGATTCTGGGGACGTGGGGCGTGACGAATCATCCGCCGCTGGAATTGTTGCGATCCGATTGCTGACGCGTTTTCCGCGCGGCCCGGAAAGGCGCTTTGTGAAAGTTGTTATTCGACGAGGTCGCCGAGGAGCATGATGGAGCCGACATACCAGTTGATGCCCTCGTATTTGGCGGGATTCTTCTCCAGATCGGGACGGTTGCGCTCGAAGAGGATCGCTTTCTTGTCAGGGGGTTCCGCGAGGAGTGCGAATTGGGCGCGGTGCGGTTTGGAATCCGCCCCGGTGTAAACGGTGAATTTGGACAGCCGGTGGTAGGTGCAGTAGCCGTCGATGCGGCGAACGGTGACGGCGTCACGGTCATCAACCCGAACGGCGAGCTGACCGCAGTCGGGTCCCACCAGATCGTACATCGCCGCCTGCCGGCCACGAAATTTGAAACTCAAGGAGGCGGTCGGATCCGAGGTGCTCCACATCACGGGGAGTTTGGAGTTGAAGCGCTTTGCCAGCGGGTGTTTGGCTGAATCCAGCTTTTCCCATTGACCGCGCAGCATGGATTCCGTGATCGGGACCAGCTTGGCGTCCTCCCAGTTGGCTGCATCGAGCGGATTCGGGACGCGGTGCGCTTCGGACGTGCCGAGCCCGGAGAGTTTTTCAAAAGAACGGGTGATGGTCTGAAGGTAGAGTTCGTGGCCGGTCTCAACCAGGGGATGTACTCCGTCAGTGGAGAAGATCATGGGCGACTTGTCCGATGGTTGCGCCTGGTTGGATCGCGTCCCTTTGAAGACAAGGGAGCCGTCCACGACCTTGCGGGCGACCTCGAGCCCCAGGTGAATTGTCGGAATGTCGTAGTGCTCCGCGACGAGTTCCATGGCGGTCGCGGAACGCTGATAGCGGCCGGCCTTGGCGTCGGCGAGAACCGGTTCACTGATCGTGTAGACAAAGCAGATATCGGTCGACGCGTCCGCCTTCAACGTCTGGCGAACGATGCCTTCCATCGCCTGGATGATTCGTTCGGGCGGGGCACCGCCATCGTTCACGGCGAACTCGACGAAGAGCAGATCGGGGAGGTGTTGCAGCACATCCTGTTGCAGGCGGAAAACGCCGAGGTCGGAGCCCGTGCCGCCGATGGCCGCGTTGATCTCCGTGAGTTTCGCCTTGGGGTATTTCGACTGAAGCCATTTCAAGGACTTCACGCGCCACCCGGGGGCGGCGGTGATGCTGCCGCCGAGATAGCCGACACGGACCTCCCTGCCGGAGCGCAGCTTTTGGAAGAAGTTCGGCACCCCGCCTCGCGTTTGGCATTCGATCGCCTCACGCAGCGCAAAATCAGTGGCGGCCTGAGCTTGGAGCGCAGCAAGAGCGGCGAAGGTAAAGAACAACAAGAATCTCAAAGTCATGCCGGTTATTGAAACTTGATCAGTGCAGGAAGGACGAGCCGAATAAGAGCATTGCCTGATCGGGCCGGACGGTTCCGATCGCCGGCAGGATTGTCCGGTCAAAAGTTCCGTTGGTCGGTGTCAGTGTCGCAAACAGCGACGACCCGTTCCAACGATGGAGCCGCTTGAAGGCACAGATGAGTGACTGACCGTGTCACACCGCCACGGGGCGACCGGCCGGCAACCAGCAAACAAAGAAATGGCGGGAAGCGCGATCGCCCGAATCGTCCACCGGCTTCGAGTCCGAGTCCGAGTCCGACGGGCCGGATTGGCTTTGAAAT
>JADHOF010000034.1 GCA_016779125.1 Verrucomicrobiia bacterium
CGTTTTCGCCGAAGCCGCCTTTCGCCGACCGTTGCGCGCGGGTGAACTGACACCCTTCGAGAAGCTGGTCGACGCGAGGCTCGACGCCGGGATGAAGCCGCTGGCCGCGTTGCAACTCGGCTTTCAAACCATCCTCTGCTCGCCCGCGTTCCTTCACCTGCACGAAGGCAGCGGCCAACTCGACGGCCACGCGTTGGCTTCGCGCCTGTCCTATTTCTTTTGGTCGTCGATGCCTGACGCAGCTCTGCTCAAGCTCGCCGCTGGCGGGGAACTTCACGATCCGTCGGCCTTGAGCGCGCAGGTGGATCGCATGCTGACCGATCCGAAATCGCAGCGTTTTGTGGGGAACTTCATCCGCCTCTGGTTGAATCTCGACAACATCGGCGAGATGCCGGTTTCGCAGGATTTCGTCAGCTACCACCGCGACAACCTCGACACCGCCATGCGCGGCGAGACGGAGACGTTCTTCCGTCACATACTCGACAACAATCTGGCGCCGCGTGAATTCCTCGCCGCTGACTACACCTTCCTGAATCGGGAACTCGCGCTGCACTACGGACTGCCGCCGGTGGACGGCGTGCAACTCCGCCGGGTGTCGTTGCCGGAAGGCGCGCGCGGCGGATTGCTCACCCAGGCCGCGTTCCTCACCGCCTCGGCCAACGGCGTGGACACCTCACCCGTTGTGCGCGGCATCTTCGTGCAGGAAAAAATCCTCGGCTACTCACCTCCTCCTCCGCCTCCCGATGTGCCCGTGCTGGAGCCGGATATCCGGGGGGCGACGACCATTCGCGAGCAACTTGCCAGGCACCGGGAAAACGCAACCTGCGCGGCCTGTCATCGAAAGATCGATCCGTACGGCTTCGCATTGGAAAACTTTGACGCCATCGGAGGGTGGCGTGACGAATATGCGAAGAATAGCGTGATCGATCCGAGCGGTGAACTGCCGTCCGGCGAGGCGTTTTCGGGGCTCCGTGATTTTCGCGGCCTGCTTGTTGAGCGACATGGACAATTCACGCGTTCGCTGGCGCGCAAACTTTTGACCTACGCCATAGGGCGGGAGCTGACGATCACGGACCGTGCGATCGCGGATGCCGTCGCGGAGGAGATTTCCCGCAAGGAACTCGGGCTGCGCGACCTGATTCGTCGGCTTGTGCTCAGCCCGGCGTTCCTGGAAAACTGACGACGCGTTGGATCAGACGGCCGCCTTGCTGACCTGGATGTTCGTGGCCAGATGCCGTCGGATTCGGCGCATGAGCTGCGGATCGGCGGGGGAAAGCTCCTTGGCCGAGGCGTCATGCACCAAGGTCTTCGGTGTGATGGCGAGATGGAAGATCGCGTCACCGGGTTTTACGACGGGCATGGTGGTCATGCCCATGACGATTCCCTTTCGGGGCGCGTGGATGCGGTTCAGTTCCTGGCCGAACACATCCAGATTGGTCGCGAGGATCTGCCCCTTGTTCACCTGCTCGCCAGGGGCCACGTGGTAGGTGAGCACGCCGCCGCGTTGGGCGCGGATCCAGGTGGTTTTTTCGACGAGCCATTGCGATGGGGGAAGATCGGGCTCCCCGGCAAGCATGTCGTAGTGTTTCAGCACGTTCAGCGCGCCGCGCACGCCGAGCTCAAGAATGCCGGGCTCGATCTTCCACGTCTCGCCGGCTTCGAGAATCACGGTGGGCACTCCAGCCCGGACGGCTTCGCCCCGCATGGACCCCGCAGGGCCGCGACCGTTCACGATAAAACCCGACCCAAACGCCTGCGCCAGCTCGCGGACCTTGGGATCCTTCAGGTCGCCGCGAATGTTTGGGAAATTCGTCCGGCCGATCGCCGCCGTGTGAAAGTCCACACCGAAGTCAGACTTAAGAACCACCTCACGAAAGATCGTGTCCGCCAGTCGTGCCGAGAGGCTGCCCGTTGGAGAGCCGGGGAAGCAGCGGTTCAGATCCCGCCGGTCGGGTAGGTATCGGCTGACATTTTCCAGTCCGAACACGTTCACGACCGGCACCGCGATCACCGTGCCGCGCTTCAGTGGAAGTGTGTTGCTCATCAGAAGGCTGCGGATGATGCCCAGTCCGTTCAGCTCGTCGCCGTGGATCGTGCCGGTCAGGAACACGGTGGGCCCGGGGCGCTTCGCGGCGATCACCCGCACGGGCACCGCGACACTGATGCCTGTGAAACTCTCGCTGAAGTTGAGAAAGAGGTCCCGCGTTTCCCCGCGCCGGATTTTCTGTCCGGCGATGACAAGCGGTTTTCGTTTCGGAATCGTCGTCGTCATTTCCGCGCCGCAGTCTTCTTGCCGCTCCGCTTGGTCTTCTTTTTGGTCGACTTCTTCTTGCGCTCAGGGATCAGCGCCCTCAACTCGCGCAGTTCGCCGTAGCACAGGAGCGTGTCGCCGGTTGCGATCATGATGTCGCCGTTCGGGTTGGGGACGATCTGCCCGTTTGCCCGCGTGATGCCGATGACGTGGATGTTGCGGCGGGTCAGGCCGGTGTCCCGGAGGGCCTTGTCCTCCAGCTCCGGCAGACTGTGCACGATCAGATCCGCAATGCCGTAGCCTGCGGCCAAAGCGAGGCGTTGATTCAGATCCACTTCGGGAAAAAGGACCTTCTGCTCCAATTGCTCAATGATGAAGCCTGCGATGTCGAGTCCGGTGGCCCCCTCGATGCCTTCCAGCCCTGGCGAGGAGTTCACCTCCATGATTTGTGGCCCCTTGCGGCCTTCCAGCATGTCCACGCCGGCCATATCCAACCCCATGATCTGCGCGGCCCGCACCGCCGTCCGGGCGTATTCGGGAGTCAGCTCGACCTTGGTCGCCGAGCCTCCCCGATGGACGTTGCTGCGGAACTCGTCACCGGTGGCCTGACGTCGCATGGCACCCACAACGCGGTCGCCGACGACGAAGGCCCGGATGTCCTTGCCTTTGCTTTCCTTGACGAATTTTTGGATCAGCACGTTCTGACGCGTGCTGTGGAGTGTCTCGACGATCGCCTGCGCGACCTTGACCGTGTCCGCCAGAATCACGCCCACACCCTGGGTGCCTTCCAACAGCTTGATGATGACGGGCGCGCCGCCCACACGTTCGATCGCCGGCAGTACGTCCTCGCGCCGGTTCACGAACGCGGTCTGCGGGATGCCGATTCCCCGGCGGCTGAGGATCTGCATCGAGTGCAGCTTGTCACGGGAGCGGGCGATGGCCCGGGCAGGGTTGATCGTGTAGATGCCCATCTGTTCGAACTGCCGCAGCACGGCCAGCCCGAAGAAAGTGACGCTGGCCCCGATGCGCGGGATCACCGCGTCAAAGTGCGGCAGTGGCTTGTCCCTGTAAAAAAGGCCGGGCTCGTCCTGCTCCACATCCAACGAGAAGCGCAGGGTGTCCAGCACGGTGACCTTGTGTCCGCGCGCCTTGGCGGCGTTGCAAAGGCTGGCGGTGGAATAGCAGCGGGGCGAGCGGGAGAGGATGGCGATCTTCATAGGGTCTTTTGGATTCCGTCCCGCGTGGATGAACACGGTTCGTCACGGGAGGGATTCGATCTGCGCCTTGCAAGGTAGACGGGAACAGCGTCTTGGACACGTCACATTTTTATAAGGGGCTCCCAGCATGGGCTGCGCGCTATCGAGGGCAAAAGGCAGCCTGGAGTGGCGCAGTTATTGCCCATTGCTAATTCTGTGGGGAACAACTTAGAAAGAGGCGTTGCTGGAATATCATGAACCGCTGAAAATTGGTGGGGTATGTGGACAAATTTGGCCCGCGTCCGCTTTTGTGGCATGAAGGGCGCTTTCGAAACGTAAGGAAAATGAACACTGACCCGATTAAACCGTTTGGAACGCTGGAGTTGATTCGGCAGATCTCCGAGTCCGAATCACTCACGGAAGAAGCCGTGATCGAACTGGCGACCTATCTCAACGAACGGGAGGCAGCGCGCCAAACATGGCCGGGCAACATGCTCTTCGACTTTTTCGTGAACGTTTACGAGGACGGCAATGTGCGCCTATACGAGCTTGAGGCTCTGGCGCTGATTATTCAGGCGATCATGATTCACACCGACGGCATGGCCGCCGAGGCTGTGGAATTGGAGCCTGAAGCCATTGACGAGGAGTTGGCCGATCCGGACGTTATTTTGGTGCCCGCCTTGGGAGTGTTGGACGAACAAGGCTACAACGCGGTTCCGGGCTGTCCGGAAATGTACTTTGAGACGATGCAATGCGACTGCCTTGATTGGCAGACGGCCCGCCGCAAACTCCCTCCGAACAGCCCCGGGCGCTTCTGCAAGCACCTCTGCCGGGCGTTGAGTCGGCATCTTGAATTGCTGCCGAAATCAGCCACCCATCTCGGTACCGTCGTCGATTGGGCCGGCAAGTTCAACCGGGCGTTGCCTCCGCTGCCGATATGGCGCGTGGCCATTCAAGGCGCGTCGCCGGTGATCGCCGCGTGGGGAGCCGGATACAGCTGCGAAATCTACGCTCCCGGCGAGAGCGGCGTTCTCGACGGGTTCAGCTACAACTTGCGTGAATCCCAATGGAGTTCGGGTAAACGGCCCAAGAACACGCACGATCCCAAACTGAGAGCGTTTCTCGCAGAACGCGTGGCCGAATTTTCCGGACGGACGCTATTGGGGACCTCGAAGTGAGGTCGTCTTCGCGGCGATAACAATGACCTCCACAGAACTGGCCGGAACCGGCAGGATAATTTCCCGGCTTGCCTACGGTTGCTGGCGGATCGCCCCGGACGCGGAATTTGCCGGCACGCGCGGACGGGCCGCCGTCTTGGCCGCCTACGAGGCGGGCTATACGCTTTTTGATCACGCCGATATTTACGGCAATGGCCGGGCGGAAGAGATTTTCGGCAAGGTGCTCCGCGGGGTCGGCGGAATGCGGGAGCGGGTTTTGATCGCGACCAAGTGCGGCGTCCGCAAGGCCGGCGATCCGACGGGCAACGCGCCCCATCGCTACGACCTTTCGCGGGAACACATCCTTCGTTCTTGTGAGGAGTCCCTCCGCCGTCTGGGCGTGGATCAGATCGACCTGTATCAATTGCATCGGCCGGACTGGTTGATGGACCCGGGCGAGATTGCCGCCGCGTTTGAAGAACTTCGCGCCGCCGGCAAGGTGGCCGAATTCGGCGTCAGCAACTTCACTCCGACACAAGTGTCCACGTTGCAACGCGCGTGCCCGATGCAGCTGCGGGTCAATCAGGTGGAGATCAGCCTTGCTCGCCAGGCCCCGTTCATCGACGGAACCTTGGAGCATTGCCTCGCCGAGAAAATGACGCCGCTTGCGTGGAGTCCTCTCGCGGGTGGCTTGCTGGCCGAGGGCGCGAACCGCGTCCTGCCGAGCCAGACCGCCTATCGCACAACGGATATTCTGCGCGTGATTGATCGGATCGGGACGGCGAACGGGCTTTCGCGGAGCGAGATTGCTTTGGCTTGGCTTCTGCGACATCCGGCCGGCATTGTCCCGATCATCGGGAGCGTGCAACCGGACCGCATCTGGTCCGCCGTCGCGGCCACCCAATGCGAACTCGCGCGGGAAGACTGGTATCGGATATTGGAGGCGGCCCGGGGCGAGTGCCTGCCCTGAAGCGGATCGCCGTCCGGGCGACAGTTTCGCTCATGCGCCGGCGCGGATTCCCTGCTTGGCCGCCATTGTGGCGAACACGCCGCCTCGCCCGAGCAGTTCCTCATAGCCGCCTTCTTCCACGATCCGACCTTCGCGAAGGACGATGATCTTGTCCATTTCCGCCAAGGTGCTCAGGCGGTGGGCGATGCAGACGACGGTCCGGTCTCGTTCGAGTTTTTCGATGGCCTTCTGCACTTCCGTCTCGGCGTGTGAATCGAGGGAAGCAGTCGCTTCGTCCAGCAGCAGGATGGGCGCGTCGCGGACAAAGGCGCGTGCGATGGCCAGCCGCTGGCGTTGTCCGCCGGACAATGTGACGCCGCGCTCGCCGATCCGCGTGTCGTATCCGTCCGGCAGTTGGGTGATGTAGTCGTGGGCGTTCGCCGCCCTGGCCGCTGCCTCGACCTCGGCCCGGGTCGCTCCGGAGCGACCGCAGGCGATGTTGTCCGCGATGGTCATGTCGAAGACGGCGCTTTCCTGGCTGACCAACGCCATCAGGTTTCGCAGGTCGGAGGTTCCTACCGACCGCAAATCCTGTCCGTCCAGCGTCACGCCGCCTGAAGTCGGATCGTAGAATCGCAGGAGCAGATTGATGATCGTGCTTTTGCCGCAACCACTTTCGCCTGCGATTCCGACCTTCGTGCCCGCAGGAATGATCAGGTCCAAATCGTGCAGTACCGGGGCCTTTTCGTAGGCGAAACAAACTTTTTCAAATCGAAGGGCCTCGGAGAATTTCGTGGCCGGAGCAGGGTTCTCCGTTTCGCGCACGCTTGGCTGCTGGACCATCAATTCCATCAAACGTCCCGCGCCTACACTGGCCGCCTGGATCACCCCGTGAATGCCGCCGAGTTTCTTGATGGGCTCGAAGAGAAGCACCACGCCGGTCAGAAAACCCACCAGATCGCTCAACTCGGTTTCGTTGTAGAAGATCAGCACGATCAGTCCGCCCAGACCCAGCACCGAGACGGTTTCCACCGTTGGATTGATGAGCCGCATGGCCTGAATCTCCTTCATCTGGTGATGCACGATGGATCGCGAAAGGTGGTCGAAATGCTGTCGTTGACGTGATTCCAGGCAGAAAGCCTTCACAATCCGCACCTCTGAAAACGCCTCCACAAAGAGGCTCGTCTGCTCCACCCCGGCCTTACGTCGACCTTCCGCCGCCTTTTTTATCTTTCGCCCGAGCACGAATACCGGCAGCACGCTGACCGGCAGCACGACCATGACGAAGGCCGTGAGCATCGGGTCCACCGCCAGCAGGACGGCCAATACGGCGACAAAGGAGGCAGGGTGTTTCACGAGGTCGGCGAACGTGTGCGTGAGGCAATAGCGAATCATCGACGTGTCCGTCTGAAGATGCGTCAGGTGATCCCCCATTTTTGAACGGCTGAAATAGTCGAGCGACAGCGCGTGAAGCTTTCCGATGATGTCCATCCGCAGGTCATGCACCATCCGTTCGCCGACCCACGCGAGGAAGTAGTTGCTGAGGAACCCGATGTAGCCTCTCAGCGCCACGAACAGGGGAAGGAACAACATGCCGCCAAGGACCTGTTGCCAATCGATTTTTCGGCCGGCCCGGGGCAGCCACGGGTCTATCAGCGGTTCGACCGATTCGTGAAGGTCCCGTTTCATGCGGTCCAGAAATCCGTCTTTCGGCATGGGGCGCACCGCTTTGGATTCGACGATCTGGGTCCGTTCGACCACCGGTTCCATGCGGCTGATGAGGGTTTTCGAGACCCAGATGAACGATGCGTTCGTGAGTCCGAACAGTAATCCCAACGCCAACGCCAAAATGAAACGGGCCTTGTAGCGCCGGAGATAAGGCAATCCGAAACGCCAGATGTTCAGCAGGTGACCCATAAGAGACCGGGACGGTAGTGAATCCGGGTGGAGCGATGAAAGACTAAAGGACCCGCGCGAAATAGCGGTTAATTCCAGTATATCCTACGAAGTAGTACTTGTTTTTGAAGGAACCACAGGAAGTGTGTTGACACTTACAATTTTCGACGTAATTTCCTCCTCAGAAGATTTCATTCGATTTGATTCGGGTGGCAGTACGTTTCTTCAGAGGGGTTCCCCACCCCCACCTCCTTGGCGTCTGCTACCCGGATCATTTTTTCAGCCCCTGAGCTACAACTCAGGGGCTTTTTTATTTTGATAGCGTTTCGACGGCGCGTCGGACGTTCCATTTGAAGGTTTTCAGTGCTTTCTCCGCTTCGTCATTCGTGGCTCCGGTGAGGTCTTGGACGATTCGAATGGCGCGGGCTCGAAGTTTTGTGTTCGAGGGATTGAGGTCGATCATGAGGTTGCTCATGACCTTGCCGAGGCGGACCATTGCCAGGGTTGTGAAGAGGTTGAGGATGAGCTTGGTCGCGGTGCCGCTCTTGAGGCGGGTGGAGCCCGTGAGAAGTTCGGGGCCGAGATCGGGCGCGATGATGACATCGGCGGAGAGGCGGGCCTTTTTCATCGCCGGATTGAAACAGACCAGAACCGTTTTTGCTCCCAGCTCACGCGCGTGTTCCAAGGCTCCATGGACGAATGGTGTGCGTCCGCTCGCGGCGATGCCGACGACGACGTCGCGCGCTTTGACGCCCCGGAATCGAATCGCCTCGGCACCTTGGGCCCGGCTGTCCTCAGCCCCTTCCACGGATGTAAAGACGGCGTTGGCCCCGCCGGCGATGATTCCCTGAACCATCTCGGGGTCCGTGCGGAAGGTGGGCGGGCATTCGCTGGCATCGAGAATTCCGAGTCGTCCGCTCGTGCCGGCCCCGGCGTAGAAGAGTCTGCCGCCGGATTGGAAGGACCGAACAATGAGAGAAATGACCCGCTCGATGCCCCGGCTCTCTTTGAGCACGGAAGCCGGAATAGCGCGGTCCTCGTCGAGAAAGAGCCGGATCGCCTTGGCGAGCGGCAGGCGATCGAGCTTTTCGGATTTCGGATTTCGGATTTCGGTCGGAGACAAGGGAGGTTGTCCGGAGGTTTTTGTGATCTGAACCGAAGGGATTTCAACCGGGGGCGAGATCTCGAATTCGCGGGCGGCCAGCACAACCCCACCCCAAGCGCTTTCCCCTTTGATGGGTTTGGTGATGGCTTCAGGCCATCGCGATTTGATTTCTCGGGCGATCGCGCGGGTGAAATTCGGTTGTTTCAACAACACGCTGCCGGCGAACACGAATTCCACCTTGGTTCCCTTGGCGACCAGCTTCCTGGCGCACGAGACGGCGTCTTTGGCCAGGCTGGAGATCGCGCCGTCGAGGATGTCTTTCGCGATCGGATCACGTTCAGATCTGGCCGCGAAGACCTCTTTCGCCAGGCGGGCGATCTCGGATTTGTGGGCGTGGGGGGACCACGGAATGAGGTCCTCGGGGTGGTTCATGTTCAGCGCGCGGAGGATGCGCTCCCCGAGGCGGGTCCAGCGGCCGTCCCGGTCGAAGTAAAACGTGCAGGCTTTCAGTGCGCGCAATCCGATTTCGTAGCCGCTGCCTTTGTCTCCGATGACGTGACCCCATCCGCCGAATCGAGCCGTGCGTCCGTCTGCGGTCTTGCCGAGAAAGCACGAGCCGGTGCCGCTCAGGACCAAGACGCGGGCGGTTCCGGGTTGTTGCCCGGACTTGAGGGAGTCGCCAGCGGCGAGCGCGGTTTCGAGGTCGTGGGTCGCTTTGATCGGTCTGCGAGGCCAGATCTTCTGGGCTCCGAGGAGTATCCGATCGAACTCAGGTTTGCCGTGTGCGCCGGCGAGACCTAGGCAGACGGCGGAAGGGGCAGGAGCGTCCTTGAAGGCGTGTTGAATCTCGCGAAGCCGGTCCAGGAATTGGGCGTCGCTGAGCAGGAGGATGTTGGCGGGACCGAATTCAGCGCGGCGCACGATTTCGCCCCGGGCGTCGGCCAAGATGGCGACGGTGTGGGTGCCACCGCCTTCAATGCCGAGATAGAAAGGGGATTGAAAGCCCGGTTCGGATCGTTGCGCGCGCGCCATGGCGGCGATTATGCGGAAACGGAATCAGGCATCAACAGTTGCTCGATCTCGTCATAGCTTTCGACCACGCAGGTGGCGCGCCGCAATTGGTCTCTCGAAAGGCTGTTCGTGATTGCGATCACCTGCATTCCGGCGCTGAGCGCAGCTTCGACTCCCGCTGCGGAGTCCTCGATCACACAGATTTCGGCGGCCGGAATCGCCAGGAGCTCGGCGGTGCGAAGGAAGATGTCGGGCGCGGGTTTGGTCTTGCCGACGTCTGAGACGCTGACGACATGTTGAAAGTGGCGGCGGAGGTTTCCGATCTCCAGTACGGCGTCGATGACGGGATGGAGCGAGCCGCTGGCGACCGCCAGCGGAACACGGGCGGCCAGGTCCTTTACGAGACGCGGCAGTCCGGGAAAGATCGGCTCCTCGCACCGCAACATCTCGATCAGATGGCTTTGCTTCCATTCCTGCAATTCAGGCATCGATTTCGCTGGCTTGTGCAGTTTGACAAAATCGATCCAGACCGTTTCGTCGGATTTTCCCAGATAGGCAGGGAAGTCGATTCCGTGGTCTTGTTCCAAGCCCAGTTCCCGGAAGATGTCCAGGAACGCCCGGACATGGCGTGGCTCGCTGTCCACGATGACGCCGTCCATGTCGAAAATGACGGCGGAGAAATTCGGGCGAAGCGGACTTCCGGTGTTTGTTGCGATCACAAGCCAGACCCTCTGTTCTCTCTCGCGTTGCGATCAATTCGAAAACAGCTTCCGTCGGTTGATTCTACGGGATTGTCACCTTCCCGACCGGCGAGTAGAACGCTCAGATGTCCTCCCTGCTTTCCCGTCGCGATTTCATCGTTCGTTCCGCCCAAGCCGCCGCCGTAACCGCCTTGGTCGGGGCGATTCCCCAACCCGCCCGGGCGGGCGAGTTCACCGGCAGGATTCGCAAGGCCGTGAAGTATCACATGGTGACCGAAGACCTGAGCGTGTTGGACAAGTTCAAGCTGTTGAAAGACCTCGGCTTCGACGGCACCGAGCTGCGCACCCGGGACAAGGCGGACCGCAGGGAAGTGGCCAAAGCCATCGAGAAAACCGGTCTGCCTGTTCATGGCGTGGTGAACAGCGACGATCCCGACATCACAGCGGCCATCGAGCTGGCGAAATACTACGGCGGCGACAGCGTGCTCGTCGTGGCCCGCTACGATCGCGGGCAGCCCTTCTGGAATAGCTGGAAGACGGCGCAAGCCACCATCCGCAAGGCGTTGCCTGCCGCAGAGAAGCACGGCGTGCGGGTCTTGGTGGAAAACGTGTGGGCCGGTTTTCTGATCAGTGCCTTGGACACCGAACGCTTTGTCGACGAGATCGACAACCCGTGGTTTGGCTCCTATTTCGATGTCGGGAACAACGTTCGTTGGGGTGTTCCGCAGCATTGGATTCAGGTGCTCGGCAAACGGATTGGCAAGCTGGACATCAAGGAGTGGGATGACCGGTTGCATCAAAAGGAAGGCCTGCGCGCCGGCTTCAGTTCGGAGTTGGGCGAAGGCACGATCGACTGGAAGGCGGTCCGGGGCGAGCTGGCGAAGCTTGGTTTTCAAGGATGGGCCACGGCGGAGGTAAAAGGCGGAGGTCGTGAGCGCCTGGCAGACATCGCCGAGCGGATGAATCGGGTGCTCGATCTCTGACGTCATGGAAACCCGGCTGACCCGCGCCTATCACCGGTGGCTTGCGGCCTTGATGCTGCTCACCATCGTCGTGTCCGTGTCCGTCTGGTATTTGACTCTGGACACGTTGCCGGCCGGCGCGCGACTCGCCACCGGCGCGACAGGCGGGGTGTTCTTCAAACTCGGCCAGCATGTCTCCGAGGCCTATCGCAAGACGACCGCCCATCCGATGGTGTCCATCGCGAGCCAGGGCTCGATCGAGAATCGGGAACTGCTCCAGCAGGGGCGGGTGGAGGCCGCGTTCCTGCAGGGCGATTCGCTGGCGGGCAGGGGGATTTTCGTCATTGCACCGCTTTATCTGGAGATGATCCACGTCATCGTGCGCCGCGACGGAGGGGTCCGTCACATGAACGACCTCGCCGGCAAGCGGGTCGTGCTCGGGCCCACCAAGTCGGGGATGCGCAACAGCGCCCTCACCGTGCTGGAGCACTATGGCCTGTCGGGCAAGATCGTGGACGCTCAGGATCACTATTTTCTCGACCTGCTGAACGACAAGTCGCTCGACGCGGCCATCGTGACCACGGGGATTCTCAACGAGGATCTGGTGAAGCTTGCGCAAACCGGAGAGTTCAGACTGCTGCCGCTCAGCGCGGGCGCGATCGAGGCCAAGCATCCGTTTTTCTTTCGCGCCACGATTCCCGCGGGCCTGTATCATGAGAACCCCGCCGTGCCCGCGTCGGACATTGAGACGGTCGGGGCCACCGCCTATCTCGCGGTGAACGATCGTGCAACACCGCGCTTCATCGACGCGCTGCTCCAGTCTCTGCACGAGCAGGACATTGCGATGAAGTTTCCCAATCTCATTCCCTACCACCAGGCGCTCGATCGAACGCCGGCACCGCTTCACAGCCAGGCCCGGAAGTATTTCAACCCGCCGGACCAGCTGGATTTCTTCAGCCAGCTCCTGGAATCTCTCGCCGCGATCAAGGAACTCATGCTGGCCCTCGCGGCGGGATGCTGGCTGATATGGGATCGATGGAATCTCCTGCGTCAACGCGAGCGCGATCTCCTGATCGCCAAGCAAAAGGACTACCTCGATTCGTTCCTTTCCAAGACTCTGGAGATTGAGACGGTGCACATGGACACCACGGATCCGCAGAAGCTGAAACGCCTGTTGGATGACGTTACCCGCATCAAGCTGACCGCGCTCAAGGAGTTGACCGAGGAGGATCTCCGCAGCGATCGTGCCTTTATCATTTTCCTGACCCAGTGCGCCAACCTGATCAACAAGATCCAGTTCAAGATCGCGCACGGTTCCGCGCTCGACACCGGTCACGCGGGGAATCCGGACGTCTGACTGCGGGCGTGTTACGACCGGCCGCTCTCGCCGGTCTTCTTGCGGGGCGCGCGTCGTCGACGTCGCTTCGGTTTGGTGGAGACGGCGACTGACGAGGAGGCCTGAATTAGCGGGCGTTTTGCGTTTCCGGAGGACGCCTTCGGGCGAGGCTTCGGGTTTGGACGGGCTGCTGACTGGGACGGTTGTTTGGTCGGGGGACGTGAGTTTCCGCTGCTTTTCTTTTTGGCCTGCGGCCTGGGGCCTCGATAGGGGTGCTGGCGTTTTCCGCCGGTTCCTTGGGCGAGTCGGAAATCGACGCGTTTCTTTGCGTCGTCCACCTTGGCGACCTGCACCTCGACGATGTCCCCCAGACGGATGACCCGGCGGGTGCGACGGCCGATGACGAGATGGGCGTTGGCGTCGTAGATGTAGAAATCGTCCTCCAGGATTGAGAGCGGGATGAATCCGCTCATGCCCAGGTCGGTGACATCGACAAAGAAGCCGAAGTTTCGGATGTCCGTCACCAGACCGGGATATTTGTTCGGCTCGGGGCTGGCGAGCTGTTCCTTCAGGAACGCGTGAAGCTTCACGTCCTTGCTGTCGCGCTCCGCGTCGGCGGAGTTTCGTTCCGTGCGCGAAATGTGATCCGCGATCTCCTTCATTGAAGCGCCCCGGTTGCCGCCTTCCTCGAACAGGGCACGGTGGACGATGAGGTCGGCGTAGCGACGGATCGGGGAGGTGAAGTGCGTGTATTTCTTCTTTGCGAGTCCGTAGTGCCCGAGCGCCTCGACGGCGTAGCGGGCCCGCATGAGGGACTTGAGAAAACCGATCTTGAGCGCGGGGCCGATGGCGATCCCCGACAGCCTGCGCAGGAGTTTCTGGACTTCTCCCGGACGACTGAGATTGCCGCAGGCGATGTCGTGGCTGAGCACCTCGTCTCGATATTCTTGAAGGCGCTTCGCCGCCGGTTCCTCGTGGACGCGGTAGACGCTGGGGGCTTTGCGTCGCATCAGTTCCCCCGCCACGGCCTCGTTCGCGAGCAGCATGAACTCCTCGATCAACTGGTGGGAAACATCGTTCTCCATGCGCTCGATGCGAAGGACCTTGCCCTCGTCGTCCAGCCGGATCTTGTTCTCCGGAAAATCCAGTTCCAGCGAACCGTTGTGAAAGCGGTGTTTGCGGATTCGTTGCGCCAGCCGATGGGCGTTGGTGAGCATCCGTTCAATGGCGTCCTTCGGATTCGCGGTGGATTCCAGAATTTTCAACGCCTCCTGATAGGAGTAGCGGCGCTGGGAATGAATCACCGCCGAATAGAATTGCGACTTGAGCACGTGTCCGTCATTCGAGATGAGGAACTCGACGCACTTCGTGAGCCGGTCGACGTTCGGTTTGAGGGAACAGAGTTCGTTGCTCAAGGCCTCGGGCAGCATCGGGATCACGCGATCGACCAGATAGCTGGAGTTGCCGCGTTTGCCGGCTTCCTCGTCCAGCGCGGAACCCGCCTTCACGTAGTGCGACACGTCCGCGATGTGCACCCAGAGCTTCCAGCCGCCGTCGGGCGCGGGCTCCAGACAGAAGGCGTCGTCGAAATCTTTGGCGTCGTCCGGATCGATCGTGATGACGGCGTGCGACCGGCAATCGGTGCGTCCTGCGAGATCTTTGGCGGTGACGTGGTCGCCGATGCGACGGACCTCCTGGAGCACCTTGGCCGGGAACTTCAGGGGCAGATCGTAGTGGCGCAGGATGCTGAGCATGTCCACGCCTTCCTCCGTCGGCGGCCCCAACACCTCGATGATTACACCCTCGGGGTTGGTGTGGCGGGATTCCCAACCTTTCAGCTCCACCACGACCTTGTCGCCTACGCGGGCTGGGCGGCCGAGATCGCGCGGTTCCGGCACGTAGACGTCCTGCTGTAGTCGGGGATCGTCCGGCATCACGTAAAGAAAGGCGCTGCTCCGTCGCAAGGTGCCGACGATTTGGGTTCGGCGCCGTTCCAAGACCCGCACGACGCTGCCGCTCTGGACACCCGGGACGCCTCCCGCCTGCCGCTGCGGCCGCACATCCAGGCGCACGAGGACGTGGTCCTCGTGCAGGGCGGTGCCGGTCGATTCCGCCGCGATGGCGATCTCCTTGATCTTTGGATCATCCGGGGTGAGAAAGCCCCGTCCGCCCCGCGTAATCTGGATGCGGCCCGGAATCAGGTCCGCCTCGCGCGGAATGATGTAGCGGTTTCCCTTGATCCGAGCGATGTGGCCGGAGCGCTCCAGAGAGCGGACCTCCCGCTGCAATTCGTTTTGTCGGCGCGGTTCCAGCCCGAGCAGGTCCATGAGTTCCGGGATGTTGGCCGGCACGTAGTCCTTGTGGCCCAAAAGCTTCAGTATGTTTTCCTTCATCGTGACAGACGATTGTCGAGACAGCGCTGGAAGGTGTCACCGATTCGCCGGAAGCACATCCTTTATCGCGGGGCGATTTTTCGGGCCTGCCCGAGGCCGAAGATTGGAATCTGAACCTGCCAAGTTGATAAAATGAAAACCCGCAGCACTGTCGTGACCTTCATCCCTCCGGCGTTGAGGGCTTTGCCTTGGCTTCCCCGCGAGAGATGCCCGAGAGCGAAGCCGTGGGATCATCGAAGCGATCGCCATGAGCGCGGCCTATCGGAAAAAGGGGGGCAGCCCAACGCCCAGTCGGTCTTCGACCAATGTCATGAGGTGGCCCTGATAGGCGGGTTGGCTGGAGCGAAGTGCGTCTGGCCGAGGTGAGGCAAGCAAGGCGTCGCTTGCGGCTATTCTGAAACGAGGCCTCGGATGGAATTCTTAGTTTCTAGCCCCTTGTCATCGTGACAGTCGCGGGTTCAGGTCGGGCATTCGACCCCGATCATGAAACACAAGGCGTGACCCGCCATAGACAGCGATTCCCAATGCGATCAAATGAACCGGTCTCGGAAGAAACGCTGAAAACAGATAGAGCAACCACGGAATTCGGAGAATTACCGTAATCGCGATTCCGGGTATTCAGTGTAATCCGTGGTTGAGCATCGTCCGGTCGAGATCAAGGACTTGCGTGATCAATGCCGTGCTCCGGAATCCGATGCGGCCATCGAGGGAGTGACCACTGCCGGCGCGCGGGCGTCCACGGCTGCTTGAGGTGTGCGTAAATCCACTCGGGATCGCCTGCCAAGGATTTCCTTTGGGGTTGCTTGTGAGCGCAAAGCGGGACTGGAGTCCCGCGCGGCAGGGCTTTCGATGCCACGCTTGATCGCGGGCGTTTGCTGGGGCAGGTAACCTGTCTGCTCCGCGTGTGCTGCCGCAGTGGGTTGGATGGAGCGAGGTTGGTTTCATCACATCAGCGTGGCAATTCCCGGTTGCTGACGCCGTCCGTGCCCGGTTGAAAAAGATTTCCCGAGAAATGGATTTGGCGCGGAGCGGTGGGGCCGCCGGGAAGAATTACGGTATACCGGTAGCGTGGATCGCCGCCGGCGTGAACCAGATTGCCGCGCACGAGCACGTCGGCGAGCGGTGGATCGTCGGGCTGCTGCCCGGTGTCGAACTTGAAGGGCGAACGATTGTTTCCCCAGATCCAGCTCGCGTCCCCGTGCCCGAAATCGGAGATGATGTTGTCTGCGACGATCGAGCCCCCATCCCGGTTCCCCGCATGGGCGGCCGCACCCGGCATGAGTCCGATCGCCCAAAGGCTGTTCCGCGTGAACTGGTTGCCGATGATGAGCACGTTCCGCGAGCCGTGCATCGCCTTCATGCCGATGAAGGCATTGACCACGATGTTGTTCGCCACGATCACATGGTCGGCGTGCAGGTCGATACCTTGCGCGGCGTTCTCAACGTGGTTGCCCAGAATGCGGGTGAGATCACTCACCTCCGGCGCGGTTACGATGATGCCCGAGCCCTGCTGCCAGTTGTCTGTATGTGCGGCATCCCATGTCTGCTGACTGACGAACTCGCCCTTGCGGGGATTCTTCCGAATCCAATCGCCCAGCCTGTGCGTCGCCTTGAGTTCCCGCGTCGGCACGAAGTGTTCCTCCACCACGCGATTGGCTTCGATCAGCGTGCCGCGGCTGTAGCTGACGCTGATCCCGGTCCCGTCCGTGCAATTGAAGGCGTAACCCCAGTCCGGACTTCCCGTGCGATCGTCCACCGTGACCCGCATGTAGTTGCGAATGAGACAGCGGCTGATTCGGGCGTCACGGCATTCCCGCAACGCGATGGCGGCGGACCGGGTGCGGTTGTCGATCACGCGGGTGTTTTCGATCACCAGATCCCGACAGCGGATCGCCAGGATGCCCTCGCCGCCGGTCTCCCGCCGACCCTCCGGCCGCGTCAAGGTCACCCCGTGGATTTCGATGCCGATCGCGTCTTCGATTTCAACAATCGGCTGGTCCGCATTTTCTTGTATGATCCGACCTGAACCTGTCAGGCCCGAACGGTCCCCGCGTATCTGCAGTTTTCGGGTGATCGGATAGTCTCCCGAAGGCACATGAACCATCCGTCCGGGATTGGCATTCAGAGCAGCCTGGATGGATTCATAATCCGCTGCCGATATCAAATCCGCGGCCTGACCGATTCCGACGACCGTGAACAGGATCGCGGCGATCGGCGCCTTCATTCCTGGGCCTCCAATCCCAAATGCCGAAGGGCTTCGGGGGACGGTCCGTTCCAGTCGGCCATGGGCACATTGCCAAGATAGCCGATGTCCTTCATCCCCTCAGGGGTGGTGTAATAACCGCCGGCGATCAGATCCCGCATCCGCAGGAAAAAGCTGCCTGGAAACTTGCGTGAATCGGTCTTCGCCTCCTTTGCCAGCTCGTGACACAACGCGATTTGTTCGGACTTTGGGAGAGTTGCAAAATCGTCTTTCCCCCGCCGCCGCGCCTCCGCATCCAGCCAGCCCAGTCCCTTGAGAATCAGTTTTCGATCCCCCGCCTGTCCCGAATACGGCGAGCTGATCCATTCGTCGAGGAAGTCGTGCACTCCCAGAGACGACGCTGAGGGGGAGATGTCGTCGGCGGGCATCACGATATCGCACAGCGCGATGACGGCTCGCCGTTGCCCTGCGGTGAAGGACAACGGCCAGAGATCTCCGGGACTGTAGCGCCGGACCACGTCGGGATCGGGACCGTAGCCGCGAGGGGCGGGCGCGATTTCCGCCGCCTCGCCGAGGCTCTCCAGCATCGGGATCGACGCGGTGGCAGACGCGATCCACCCCAAGGCCACGCGGCGATTCAGGCGTTGCGGGTCTTCGGACGGGTTCATGCTACAGGTTTCCTTTCTTCATTTCGTCCATCAGATGATCGGCGGCCCGCCAGGCGAGAGCCATGATCGTGAGTGTCGGGTTCTTGTCCGCGGTGCCGGGAAAGGTCGCACCGTCGGCGAGCACCAGATTCGGCACGTCCCACGCCTGATTCCAGGCGTTCGTCACGGACTCGCCTGACTTGGTGCCCATGATTGCGCCGCCCACCTCATGGATGATCTGTCCCCCCTGTTTGATCGCCTTGAGCGGATCGGCGGTTTCCGGGCGGCGATTGAAGCGTCCGCCCATCGCCTCCAGGATCTCAGCCATCGCCTTCTGCTGATCGGCCACCTGCCGGAGTTCGGCATCCGACCACTTCCAATGAAAACGCAGCACTGGAATGCCCCAGCGGTCTTTCACCTCGGGATCAAGCTCGCTGTAGCAATCCTCGTTCCCCGCCATGGCGCCCTGTGCCCCGATGCCCTGGAACGAGCCGTAATAGCGTCGCGCGTCCTCCTTCAACTCGCGGCCGAACAGGATTTCATCGCGTTCATTCAACCAGTCGTAACCCCGACCCGCGCTCAGTCCCGGCATCTTTCGGCCACTCACCAGCACCAGCTTGTAGCCGCCGGGGAAATCCAGTTTGCCGGCCTCCTGTTCGCGGCATCGCCACCAAGGGATGTAGACCTGTTGCCCGACCGTGCCGTCCTCGTTGTGCGGCGGCAGGTTCTCCAGTGCGGGAATCTGCGCGCTGAAACTGCTGCTGACCGAATCCGTGATGTATTTGCCCACCTTGCCGCTGGAGTTCGCCAGTCCGTCCGGAAAACGATTCGATTTCGAGTTCAACAGCAGTCGCACCGATTCCTGCGAACTCGCGGCCAACACCACCGCGCGTGCCTTCGCGTGGTGTTCCATGCCGGTCGTCTTGTCGAAAAAGGTCACGCCGCTCGCCTTGCCGGCCGGGTTCAAAGTGACCTCGTGCGCCATCGCGTTGGGCACGATGTCCAGATTGCCGCTCTTCAGGGCCGGTGTCAGATGAACCGAAGTGGCGTCGTAAGCCGCCTTGATGGAGCAGCCGCGATGGCAGTCGGTCGCGTAGATGCAGCGCAACCGCAACCGCATGTTCTCGGCCAGCAAACGCTGGGCCTTCGGGTTGCCGGGATGCAGCTTCGCAGGCAGCCGATCGGCGTCCTGCGCCCGGGTTAGAATTGCGCGATGAATCGGCACCACGGAAATCCCCAGGCGCCGGGCGCGGTCGCGGGCGAACAATTCTCCGGCGCGGAATTTCGGGGGTGGCAACAGCACACCGGGCGACGAGTCGGGCGAGTTCTCAATCCCCTCGCTCGCGCCGAAGATTCCGACGAGCATCTCCACCTTGTCATAATAGGGGGCGAGATCCTCGTAGCCGATCGGCCAGTCCAGTCCCGTACCCAGGCGCGAACGCGTCCGGAAATCATGCGGGCCGTTGCGCAGCGAAACCCGGCCCCAGTGATTGGTGCGGCCGCCCATCATGCGCTGCCGCCACCATGCGAAGCGGCGTTTGGAATCCTGTGAGGCGTTCGTGTAGGGCTCCCCGGGGATGTCCCAACCCGAATGGATCGACGCGTCGTGGAATCCGTACTGTTTGTCCGGGGTTTTCTCCCCGCGTAGCGGTGCCATGTCCGGCGTGTGCAACATGGCCGTCTCGCTGGCCGGATCGAACATTCGCCCGGCCTCCAACACCAGAACCTTTACCCCCTCCATGGCCAACGTGTAGGCCATCTGGCCGCCGCCGGCCCCCGAGCCGACAATCACAACATCATAGGTCGGGCGGAGTGCTTTGGGATCGATGACAGGCATGACAGTCTCGGATTCAGGTCAGGCATAAGACCGCGATCATGGAAACACAAGGCGTGACCTGCCAAAAACAGCGATTCCCAATGCGATCAAATGAACCGGTTGCGGAAGGAACGCTGAAAACAGATAGAGCAACCACGGAAATCGCTGAAAACACGGAATTCGGAGAATTACCGTAGTCGCGATTCCGTGTATTCAGTGTAATCCGTGGTTGAGCATCGTCCGGCCGAGATCAAGGACCTGCGTGATTGATGCCGTGCTCCGGAATTCGATGCGGCCATTGAGCGGAATCATCGAGGGATTGACCACTGCCGGCGCGCGGGCGTCCACGGCTGCTTGAGGTGTGCGCAAATCCACTCGGGATCGCCTGCCAAGGATTTCCTTTGAGGTTGCTTGTGAGCACAAAGCGGGACTGGAGTCCCGCGCGCCAAGGCTTTCGATGCCACGCTTGATCGCCGGCGTTTGCCGGGGCAGGTAACCTGTCTGCTCCGCGTGTGCTGCCTCAACAGGTTGGCGGGAGCGAAGTTGGTCACACCTCAGCGCGGGCAGGCCGCCTGTCTGAACGGAGGGGGGTAATCAGGCGAGGAGGTCTTTT